>NZ_NOZT01000017.1:0-58906 GCF_002412355.1 Acinetobacter sp. YT-02 | reverse complement strand
CTGAATATTCTTGCGCTCGGGCATGAGCGTCTAGCAGTAGGAATCTCCGTCCTTTAGGTCGGGGAGGATGTCAAATTTCTGAGATGCTCAAATGAAGTCAACGGATTTGACATAAGTTTGAAACTACATAGCTGTGAAATATAACACTATGCCCAAATGACCAACATTGCTGCAAGCACGACCAATCCCAATCCCCAATGATCGGTACGGGCAAGTTTTTCTTTAAAGAAATACGCTGAAATAAGTAAGCTGAATAATATTTCAATTTGTCCGAGTGTTTTCACAATCGCCACAGTTTGCATACTCATGGCACTAAACCAGCCCAGTGATGCTAAAAAACTGCAGACGCTCACTTTAAAAGTTAATCCAACCCGCTGCCACATGGCATATAAGGTATGTCGTTTAAATATACCTAAAAAAGCCAATAAGATAAAACATTGTAAGCCAATGACCCACACCAAAACCCATGCAGCACGGTGAATAAACGGTAAGAAATCCAGCTCTAGACTGGCTTCACGCACCAATAAAGAAGTCACCGCAAAGCTGAGTCCACTACCGATTCCAATGGCTAAAGTCGTGAATGAAAAATCACTGCGTTGATTGCCTTTACTGAGTAGAAATACCGCAATACCGCCTATCGCAACGCCGAACCAAGCCAATGCACTTAAATGTTCTTGTAAGAAAATCACGCCTACAATTGCGGCTAAAACTGCTTCACTTTTGGCAAGCCCGACACCTACTGCGTAATTTTTTTGTTGAAACAGTTTTACCATTAAAGCCGTGGCTAAAATCTGACACACTGCTGCAATAATGATATACAGCCAAAACACCGAACTAAAATGTAGTTTGGCTTGAACAGGCTGCTGCCATTGTAAAATGCTTAAATACGCCAATGCAAAAGGCAAGGCAAAAATAAAACGTGCCAAAGTCACGCCATAAACATCTACACTTGTGCTGAGTTGTTTTTGAAAGGCATTGCGCCATGCCTGCATAAATGCAGCCATTAAGGTAAAGAGCACCCAACTCGAAATCATTGCAACCACAAATGCTTTACTGATAAAGTTATAATTTACGCCTATTCCGTTATTTTTGCGATCTTTATTGCTTTTGAGTTATGCGCTTACGATCTCTTTTATAAACAAAAAAAACATTCATTAAAATTCAAATGAATGTTTTTCATATCTTGAAGCGATTATAGGTGTGCTGTTATTCAAAAACTGTTTAGAACTTATCTAAATTCACCACAACAGCCACGCCGATACAAAATAAAGCTACATACACGGTAAACCAAATAATCATGTGCTTAAATGCTTTGTCTGAAATACTGCTATCGGCATATTTCTGTGGTTTGCGTGAGTTATCTTCTTGCATATCGACTCCAATCTAGCCAGATTATGGGGATATACAGATTATGTAAAATTCTAAAGCATTGCTGTAGATACAAAATATTCATTAAAAACTATAACAGTTGATTTTAGATACATGCCAATCTGTTATAAAAACAGAAATTATTTAATGTTTTAAACCTAAAAATAGATCAAAATAAGTAACAGCTGCAAAAAATGCTTGAGTCATACCATGTATAAATCTGAACAATTGGCGTTGAACATTCGGCAACTCATTGAAAATGGTGCATGGAAAGCACATAGCAAGTTACCTTCGTTAAGAGAACAATCACAAATCAGTGGTTATAGCTTAATGACCGTGCTAAACGCTTATCAAGAACTTGAAGCTCAGGGATTGGTTTACGCTAAACAAAAGTCGGGGTTTTATGTCGCAGAACGTCTCAATCAAACTGAACGACCTGTACCAAGCAGTTTGAGTTTAAATGCACATATTCAAATGAACTCTTTGGTCTTTGGCTATTTAAAATCAATTCAGTCTGCAGATGTCAGTCCTTTAGGCTCTGCCTTTCCCAATGCAGAATTACTGTTTAACCCAAAGTTAATGCAAATTTTAGCGCAGCACGCCAAGCGAAAAAGCAGTTATTTTAGCCACGACCACATGCCACCGGGCAATTATGAATTAAGAACCATAATTGCAAATCGCTACTGTTTACAAGGCATACCCACCCATGCAAATGACATTGTCATTACATCTGGCGCATTAGATGCGCTCAATTTGTCATTACAAGCTTTGACCAAACCTGGAGATTTTATTCTATTACAAGAAACTATTTTTTATGGTGCATGGCAAGCGGCTGAACGTCTTGGTTTACAGGTGATTACCATTCCAGAACACCCTGTTTCAGGTTTCGATTTAGACTCATTTGAACAAGCCTTAAAACAATACCCAATTAAAGTCTGCTGGTTGATGTTGAATATTCATAACCCTATTGGCTTTAGTGTCAGAGATGAAATTAAGCAACGTATTGCGAGTTTGCTTGAAGAATATCAAGTGTATTTAATTGAAGATGATGTCTATCAAGAATTGTATTACGGTACGCAAAAACCACTGCCCATGAAGTATTTTGACCGACAACAACGTGTACTGCATTGCGCTTCTTTTTCTAAAACTTTGGGTTCTGCTGTGCGGGTCGGTTGGGTTTATGCAGGTCAATTTTCCAATGCTATTCAGCATTTGCAACTCATGAGCACGGTTTCTGCAAGTCCCTTACTGCAAAATACTTTGGTGGATTTTCTTTCGCATCATCATTATGAAAAACATTTGCGTCAATTACGCAAACAATTGGAAAAACATAAAAAAGTGTTTTATCAGCAATTGAAACAGCGCTTAAACCCAGCTTGTAAAATTCACTACTATTCTAGTGGTTACTTTTTATGGATTGAACTGCCTGCATATATAGATGGCTATACGATTTATCAGCAATTGATTCAAAATAAGATTGGCATTGCGCCAAGTCAGTTGTTCCGTTCTGAACAGGTCAGCCAGAACTTTATTCGTTTAAATTGTTCTTTTGCTTGGAACAGTGATATTGCGACTGCACTGGATGTTTTGTCTGCGGTAATACAGCAACACATCACCCAATATACTCATGCCTAAAATTACAGAGCCGATCACCCGACAATAAAAAAGAGCTGAGTTTTGGCTCAGCTCTTTTGTGATTTACAGGGCTATTTTAGAAGTTATAAATTGCGACTGCATTGATTCGGTTATCTTCACCTGTTTTGCTGCCATTTGCTGCTTCACCAAATGCTTCACGCTCACCATAAACATATTCTAAACCAAAGCTTAACGGTTTACGTGGGCTATAGAATACGTTTGCCCAAGCTTGCCATAAGTCTTTGTTAATCGTGGTTGTGTCTTTCGTTGCTGCAATGTAGTTAGGGTCTTTGTCAAAACTCATATAACCATAACCCAAAGTGCCATGCACTTTGTCACCAAACTTTTGTGTAATACCGACCATAATTGAATCGAATTCACTTTGCGCTGCGATAGCACTCGTTGCAGTAATCGCACCTTTGTCATCAAGGTTAGTAACAGCAACACCTTTGTTGGTAAATGATACAAAGCTGCTATCACCTTTTACATGGTAATAATCGGCTTTTAAAGTCGTGCCCGGTACAACATCGTATTTAGCACCTACACCGACACCCCATGCCATTTCTTCATCAGAATTGACACGTTTTTCATGTCCCATCGCACGTACGCTGACATTTAAATTATCTGCAAATTGATGATTTAAACGCGCAGTTAATGCAGGTAAACGCTGGCTGATTGAACTGTCTTTAGGGTCTTCAGCTGCAACCACCAAATTGGTTTGTGGGCTAAACTTTGTTGTATAGCGTACTTGTGGTGTACGTTTCACCGCACCACCAACATACGCCAAAGCATCAATGGTTTCTGGCATATAGTCTGGAATTGCAAAGTTTGACCAAGTTTGACCAATCAACCAATTCCCATAGTTCAAATAAGCATGGCGAATACGTAAGTTATCAAGGTTTGCTCCACCTAAGAAGTCAACTTCAAGTTTACCCTTTACGTCTTGATCACCCACTGGGCTTTTAAAATCTAAACCTAAACGGGTTGCAGAAAGTGTTGATCTTAAACGATCACTTTGTTCTTTATTGCCTTCAAGTGGTACACCGTTAATTTGGTTATACGGCATATCTCTAGCGCCGCCTTCTACCTGATAAGAAGCATCTAAACGCACATTACCATATAGATTAAATTCGGCACCTTTGGCAGTTTTTAACACAGGATTAGCAACTGGTGCTGCTGCACTACGTTGCACATTGGCAATTGCTGTTGCAGTTTGTGCATTTTGTACTTTTTGCTGCTCAATCAAACCACGTAAAGCCTGAACTTCTTGTCTAAGTTGCTCAATTTCCGTTTGCTGTTGGGTCTGCGCCTGAGCTGCAACACTCATACCACCCATACTCAATGCAATCATGCTCATCATGAGCGTGCGCTGCATTGTTGGTCGAACCGTTGTAGATTGAAAATTAAAAGATTGGGTTAATGTTTTCGCGTTCATCCTAAACTCGCTTGTTATTGTGCCATCAAATTCTAGCAACAGATCACCATCGCTTACGATGGCGATCTATATCATTGATGACGAAAGATTAATTGAAAGGTATAGAAATTATTGGGGTGCTTTTTGTGCAATTGGATTGCTTTCTACCGCAGGCTCTGTAAGGGCTTTCGCATCTACTGAAGCTTTTAAATTCACCATGAAGATCGCTAAAGCAGCAATTACACCTGGAATCGCAATAGCAAAGAAGTTCATTTGGTGCGGTAAATTCATGGTCAATAATGCGCCAGTTAAGACAGGTCCAACGATCGCGCCGATACGACCAATACCTGATGCCCAGCCCATACCTGTAGAACGTACAGTAGATGGGTAATATTGTGCGACGAAAGTATAAAGTAAGATTTGTGAACCAATGGTTGCTGCCCCAGCAACTGCAATTAAGGTGTACAACACAATTTGTGGACTGTTAAAGCCAAGCAGAATTAATGCTGCTGCACCACAGATAAACATAATGGTGAGTACTTTTTTGATATGGAAGCGGTCAGCCAATGCACCACCACCAATTGCGCCAATCATGCCACCAATATTCAGTGCGAATAGGAAGATCATACTTGCACCCAATGAATAACCCGCTTGGATCATTAATTTTGGTAACCAGCTGCCCAAAGCATAAACCATTAACAAGCACATGAAGAATGCGATCCAGAACATGAACGTACTGAACATACGGCCTTGCTGGAACAATGCTTTTACAGGTGCTTCATCGCCTTTAGTCACTTCATTCAGTACAAACTCAGTGTCACCATTTAATTGTTGGCTTGGTGAAATTTTTTGCACAATACTACGGGTTTGCTCAATTTCTTTCTTGTTGGTCAAATACATGAGTGACTCAGGCAAGAATTTCCAAATTAATGGTAAAGCCACCAATGGAATAATTGCGATGTAAAACATGATTTTCCAACCAAACTCTGGCACTAACCATGCACCCAACAATGCTGAAGTCATACCGCCAATGGCATAACCACTAAACATCAGCGCAACCAAAGTACTACGAATACGCTTTGGCGCATATTCTGTCATAAGGGCCACAACGTTTGGCATTACACCGCCAATACCAAGCCCAGCAAGGAAACGTAAAATACCAAATTCAACTGGATTACTTGCAAACGCACCTAAGAATGTAAAGCCACTGAAAATAGCCACACAGATCATGATGGTCTTTTTACGACCTAACTTGTCCGATAAGGTACCGAAGGTCATGGCACCAAACATCATGCCAAACAATGCCGTACTGGCCAGTAAACCTGCTTGTACTGCACTGAGCGCCCACTCTTGCATCAGTAGTGGTAATGCAACCCCATAAATGACCAAGTCGTAACCGTCAAAAATAATGATCATCAAACACCAAAACAATACACCCCAATGGAATGGCGTGAACTTGGCCTCGTCAATCAAGGTATTAATATTAATTTTATTGCTTTGCATCTTGCTTCACCTCCTAATTGTGAAGTCCGTTACTCCAACTCAGATGCACACAATGAATAATAAGTTAAAATTTGTCCAAAACTGAATAGGCATGGATACATACCTAAAAAGTCTATAGTTTTGTAAGATATTGATTTTAAAACAGATAAAAATAACAAGGCGAAAAAAATACTGTAATGTGATGCTTAAAAAAGTTTTTTCAGGCAATTCACATAACAGTATTTTGTTAAAAATATCTGTGCTTTTATATAAAAAATATAGTTATAAATATTTGTTTTATATGGCTTTACTAGAATACATTGCGATCATAAGTAAATGCTTCCAAATCATAAACTTGATAAATGCAGTCAAACAAAGATCGAATGTCTTCACTTTCATCCATATTACGAATTGCCATAAACACAGGACTTACAGCCGAGTCATCTAATAAAGGTATAAAGTGCAAATGTGCCAAATGAATATTTTGTGCGCTTTCTGGCACGATACACAAGCCCTCACCTGCAGCAACAAAACCCAACGCCAATTGTAATTCACGCACTTCACGAATTTTGCGAGGTTCTAAACCATACTCAGAAAACACGCCACGAATTTGGGTAGAGAAGTTTGGCTTGTTGTGATTTGGATATAAAAATAGTTGTTGATCAACAACATCCGCCAAATATACACCTTCTTTTTGTGCCGCAAATGGGTGGCTCGAATGTACTGCAACCATCAAGCGTTCTTCACGTAATAAGATACGTTTAACTGCAGGATCAGAAATTCTTAAGCGTCCAAATCCAACATCTATACGCCCTTCTTTAAGTGCCTGAATTTGGTCATTGGTGGTCATTTCCACCATTTCTATTTTTAAATGCGGATGCTGCTGCTTAAACAAATACACAATTCTTGACAATAATCCGAACAATAAAGAACCAACGAAGCCAATAGTCACAGTACGACCAGCAATACCGACACGTTTTGTCATCGACTTGATTTCTTCCGCATTAGACAAAAGTTTAACGGCATGTTGGTAAAAGAATTGGCCTGCTTCGGTGGTCTTAAGCGGTCTACTTCCACGCTCAAATAGTTGAATTCCAAGCTCTTGTTCTAAATTTTGGATCTGTCTGCTCAAAGGTGGTTGAGCAATAAAGAGTTTTTCTGCTGCCTTGGTGAAACTTTGCTCTTCTACAACAGCAACAAAATAACGTAAATGTCTGAGTTCCATAGCTCAAAATACCTTTTAAGTATAAAAAAATGCATATTTGATCTTCGACCAATGCAATTTATTCTTTTAAGGTATATCACATAACTGTAATAAAGCAATGATATGAAGGGCAAACCATGTATAAGTCAGTAGAAACTTTGCTGGTGGAAATACCAACCATCCGTCCACACAAGATGGCGGTTGCAACCATGCAAACCCAAACCCTTGTATTAGTCAAAATCACCACTGAAGATGGTTTTGTTGGCTGGGGCGAAGCAACCACGATTGGCGGCTTGGGCTATGGTGAAGAAAGCCCAGAAAGCGTAAAAACCAATATCGAAACATATTTCGCATCATTGCTAAAAACTTTAGCTGGCTTGAATGTTGCGCAAACTTTACAGGTCATTAGAAAGAATATCAATGGCAACCGTTTCGCGAAATGTGCCATTCAAACTGCTTTATTAGATATTCAAGCGCAGCGCTTAAACCAACCTTTAAGTGAAATTTTAGGTGGTCGCCTACGCAACTCGGTTCCTGTGTTATGGGTACTTGCATCTGGCGATACAGAAAAAGACATCGCTGAAGCACAAAAAATGATTGCGGCTAAACGCCACAACACATTCAAGCTCAAAATCGGTTCACGCCCAGTAGAGCAAGATGTAGAACACGTATTGGCAATCAAACAAGCATTGGGTAAAGACGTTTCTATTCGTGTAGACGTAAACCGTGCTTGGTCAGAACTTGAAGCAATTAAAGGCATCCAGCTTTTACAAGATGGTGGTGTCGATTTAATTGAACAACCATGTGCAATTGACAACATTGATGCCATGGAGCGTTTAACACGTAAATTTGATATTGCCATCATGGCAGATGAATCATTGATGGGCCCACAAAGCGCTTATCAATTGGCAAAACGTAATGCTGCATCTGTATTTGCAGTTAAAGTTGCCCAATCTGCGGGTCTAATCGAAGGTTGTGAAGTTGCAACAATTGCACAGTTGGCAGGCATCGACCTATATGGCGGCACAATGCTTGAAGGCCCTGTCGGCACGATTGCATCTGCGCATGTGTTCTCGACCTTCCAGAATTTAGCTTATGGCACAGAATTATTTGGTCCGTTATTGCTGACCGAAGAAATTTTAAAAACTCCACTTCAGTACCAAGACTTTGAATTACACCTTCCAACAGGTGCAGGTTTAGGTATTGAGTTGGATGAAGACAAAATTGACAACTTGCGTCGTCAGTAATTAGGAGAAACCCATGCTTTTCCACGTACGTATGGATGTAAACATTCCATTGGATATGCCAGCAGAAACTGCTAACGAAATTAAAGCCGTTGAAAAAGCATATTCGCAGGAATTACAGCGTCAAGGTAAATGGCGTCATATTTGGCGTATTACTGGCCAGTATTCAAACATCAGTATTTTTGATGTTGAGAGCAATGAAGAACTGCACAACATTCTGCAAGGTCTTCCGCTCTACCCTTACATGAATATTGAAGTGATGGCATTGAACCGCCACCCTTCATCAATTCGTGAAGATGACACCTGATTTAATTCGGAAACTGGAGTAAGCACCTTACTCCAGCACCAAAGTAAACATTTAGCAAACCAAGTAAACAAGGAAAGTGGCAGCCAATTATCTCGTTTTTAGTCCAGAGATATTCGCCACCAAAGCACACCTCCAAGGAGAATGAAAATGAATCGCCAAGAAATTGATGCATTAGTTAAGCAAATGAACGTTGATACAGCGACAGGCTCTGTAGATGAACGTGTACAACAAGTTGTTGTGCGTTTATTGGGTGACCTTTTCCAAGCGATCGAAGATCTTGATATTTCTCAGTCAGAACTGTGGAAAGGTCTGGAATACTTTACTGATGCCGGTCAAGCGAACGAATTAGGTTTATTGGCTGCAGGTTTGGGTCTGGAACACTACCTAGACTTACGTGCTGATGAAGCGGATGCTAAAGCAGGCATTACTGGCGGTACGCCACGTACGATTGAAGGTCCACTTTATGTCTCTGGCGCACCTGAAACAGTAAGCTTTGCGCGTATGGACGATGGTTCTGAAGAAGGCAAAATCCCGACGCTGATCATTGAAGGTACAGTGACTGATACTGACGGCCACCGTGTTGAAGGTGCTAAAGTTGAAATCTGGCATGCCAACAGCCTGGGCAACTACTCATTCTTTGACAAGTCACAGTCAGACTTTAACCTGCGTCGCAGCATCATTACCGCTGCCGATGGTCAATATACTGCATTGACGACAATGCCAGTGGGTTATGGCTGCCCTCCAGAAGGTACAACTCAGTTTGTACTGGACAAGCTAGGCCGTCACGGTAACCGTCCATCGCACGTACATTACTTCGTATCTGCACCAGGTTACCGCAAGCTGACTACTCAATTCAATATTGAAGGCGACCAATACCTGTGGGATGACTTTGCATTCGCGACTCGTGAAGGTCTGGTGGCAACTGCGGTTGACGTGACTGATGAAGCTGAAATTGCAAAACGTGGTCTGAAAGGTCCTTTCAAACACATCCAGTTCAACATTGTTCTTCAGAAAGATCAAGCTGGCGTTCCTTCTACTGAAGTTGAACGTCGCCGCGCAAGCGCATAATTTGAAATGGAATCGGGATGTGGTCGTTGCCCCATCCCGATGACTGCCCTCCTTGGAAAGTCGGAGAAAGGACATGCCTCGTATTCCTGTTATCAATACTAGCCACTTAGACCGTATTGACGAATTATTGGTTGATGATTTTGAATCTGGTGAATTTAAATTACACCGTTCAGTATTCACAGACCAAGCACTGTTTGACCTAGAAATGAAATACATTTTTGAAGGCAACTGGGTTTATTTGGCACATGAAAGCCAAATTCCAAACAACAATGACTACTACACCACTTACATTGGTCGTCAGCCAATCATCATTGCGCGTAACCGCAATGGCGAATTGAATGCCATGATCAACTCGTGTTCACACCGTGGTGCACAATTATGTCGTTACAAGCGTGGTAACAAAGCAACTTATACTTGCCCATTCCACGGTTGGACTTTCAACAACTCTGGTAAGTTGTTAAAAGTAAAAGACCCAGCAGATGCAGGTTATTCAGATTGCTTTAACAAAGACGGTTCACACGACTTGAAAAAAGTTGCCCGCTTTGAAAGCTATAAAGGTTTCTTGTTTGGTAGCTTAAACCCAGATGTTCCTTCTTTAGAAGAATACCTAGGCGAAGCGACTAAAATCATTGACATGATTGTGGGTCAATCTCAACAAGGTCTTGAAGTTTTACGTGGTTCTTCGACTTACACCTATGAAGGTAACTGGAAGTTAACTGCTGAAAACGGTGCCGATGGTTACCACGTGTCTGCAGTACACTGGAACTACGCTGCAACAACTCAGCAACGTAAAGAAAAAGAAGCTGGCGATAACATCCGTGCAATGAGCGCAGGTTCATGGGGCAAACAAGGCGGTGGTTCTTACGGCTTTGAAAATGGTCACATGCTCCTTTGGACTCAATGGGCTAACCCAGAAGACCGTCCTAACTTTGCCAAGAAAGATGAATACACCGAGCAATTCGGTGAAGCAATGGCGAAATGGATGATCGAGCGTTCACGTAACTTGTGTATCTATCCAAACGTGTACTTCATGGATCAGTTCGGTTCACAAATTCGTGTGTTACGTCCTCTTTCTGTCGATAAGACTGAAGTGACAATTTACTGTATCGCACCTGTAGGTGAAGAGCCAGAAGCACGCGCACGCCGTATTCGTCAGTACGAAGACTTCTTTAACGCATCAGGTATGGCTACACCAGACGATCTTGAAGAATTCCGTGCATGTCAAGTTGGCTACGCAGGTATCGCACTTGAGTGGAACGATATGTGCCGTGGTTCTAAGCATTGGATCCAAGGTCCAGACGATGCTGCAAACGAAATCGGTTTAAAACCAAAACTTTCAGGTATTAAAACTGAAGACGAAGGTTTATATCTTTCACAGCACCAACATTGGTTAGATCTAATCAAAAAAGGTATTGCGACTGAAAAAGAAATTGCTGCATCTACTGAAGGAGAAAACGCATGAGCGCGATTACTTTAGAAAATATTGCTCAATTCCTTTATCAAGAAGCTCGCTTCTTAGATGATGAGCAATGGGATGAGTGGTTACAGTGCTACGCTCCTACTGCTTCTTTTTGGATGCCAGCTTGGGATGACGATGACCGTTTAACTCAAGATCCACAGTCTGAAATCTCTTTGATTTACTATCCAGACCGTCAAGGTTTAGAAGACCGTGTGTTCCGTATCAAAACTGAGCGTTCATCTGCAACCATGCCAGATACACGCACAAGCCACAACATCAGCAACATTGAAATTGTTGAACGTGATGGCGATAAAGTCACTGTACGTTTTAACTGGAACACTTTAAGTTTCCGTTACAAAACTAACTACAGCTACTTTGGTATGTCACGCTATGAAATCGATTTTTCTGGCGACAAACCGCAAATTTTAAGCAAGTACGTGGTGCTGAAAAACGATTACATCAACCAAGTAATCGATATCTACCACCTCTAAGACTGTATTCATTTACAGCAAGGTAAAAACCTTTCAGCCAGATGGAATCTTGGCTGAAAGGTCTAGTTTCAAAGATTTATATAGGATATTCAGCCATGTCAAACCACAATGTTGCACTTCAATTTGAAGATGGCGTTACACGTTTTATTTCTGTTACAGATGGTGAAACACTGTCAGACGCAGCTTACCGTCAAAAGATCAATATTCCTTTGGACTGCCGTGACGGTGCATGTGGAACGTGCCGTGCGTTTTGTGAATCAGGTTCGTATGACATGCCTGAAGAAACTTATATTGAAGATGCATTGACACCAGAAGAAGCTGAACAAGGCTATATTCTTGCCTGCCAATGTAAACCAACTTCAGACGCAGTATTCCAAATTCAAGCCACTTCTGATGTATGTAAAACTGAAATTCATGCATTTGAAGGTACATTAGCACGTGTTGAAAACTTATCTGACTCGACGATTACCTTTGATATTCAGTTAGATGAAGGTCAACCAGACATTCACTTCCTTGCAGGTCAATATGTGAATGTGGGTATTCCTGGTACAACAGAAACCCGTTCATATTCTTTCAGCTCTAAGCCTGGTAACCGCTTAACTGGTTTTGTAGTACGTAACGTACCAAACGGCAAAATGAGCGAATTCTTAAGCCAAAATGCCAAAGCTGGCGACAAAATGACCTTTACGGGTCCATTTGGTAGCTTCTACTTACGTAATGTAGCACGCCCTGTAGTGATGTTAGCAGGTGGTACAGGTATCGCACCATTTATGTCTATGCTGCAAGTACTTGAAGAAAAAGGTTCTGAGCACCCTGTACGTTTAGTTTTTGGTGTGACCAATGACTTTGACTTGGTTGCAATTGAAAAATTAAACGAACTACAAGAAAAATTCTCTTGGTTCGAGTACCGCACTGTAGTGGCAAATCCAGAATCTGCACACGAGCGTAAAGGTTACGTGACTGGCCATATCGAAAACGAATGGCTCAACGGTGGTGATGTAGACATCTACCTATGTGGTCCAGTGCCAATGGTAGAAGCGGTACGTGGCTGGTTAGATGCAGAAGGTGTTAAACCTGCAAGCTTCCTATTTGAAAAATTCTCTGCCAACTAAGTTTGTTAGACATTCAATAAACGCAGTCGGAGAATAAAATGAATCGCACAAAAAGATTTGAAAACAAAGTTGTAATCGTGACTGGTGCCGCTCAAGGCATTGGTCGCGGTGTGGCTTTACAAGTGGCGAGTGAAGGTGCCCAAGTGGTTGTGGCAGACCTTTCTCCCTATGTAGAAGAAGTGTTGGCCGAAATTGAAGAACACGGTGGCGATGCAGTAACCGTAAAAGCCAACCTTGAAACTTTTGCAGGTGCAGAATCTGTGGTTGCTAAAGCACTTGAAACCTATGGTCGTGTTGATGTGCTCATCAACAACGTAGGCGGTGCAATTTGGATGAAACCTTTTGAAGAATTTTCTGAAGAAGAAATTATCAAAGAAGTGAATCGTTCATTGTTCCCTACTATGTGGTGCTGCCGCGCAGTATTGCCTGAAATGGTGAAAAACCAGAAAGGTACCATTGTAAACGTATCTTCAATTGCAACACGTGGTATTAACCGCGTGCCATATTCGGCGTCTAAAGGTGGTGTAAACGGTTTAACCGCTTCCCTCGCCTTTGAACATGCCAAAGATGGTATTCGTGTGAATGCTATTGCAACTGGCGGTACAGAAGCGCCACCACGTAAAGTGCCACGTAATGCCAACCCACTTTCAGAATCTGAAAAAGAGTGGATGCAACAAGTGGTCGATCAAACCATTGATCGTACCTTCTTGGGTCGCTATGGCACCATTCAGGAACAAGTGAATGCGATTCTGTTCCTTGCTTCTGATGAGTCATCGTACATGACAGGTACCGTTGTACCTGTAGGTGGTGGTGATCAGGGCTAAGCCAAGATCATGACCAACTTCAACAGGATCATTGCTTGACGCAAGGAGGCAAATCGTCAATGAGTCACCTGTTCCAAACTTTAAAAAATGACTGGTCAATTTCAGCCACTGTTGCAGGATTCTTAGCAGTGCTGATCTCCTATTCAGGGCCATTGATCATCTTTTTCCAAGCGGCACAGCAAGCCCAAGTTTCCCCAGACATGATGATTTCATGGATTTGGGGAATTTCTATTGGTGCTGCTGTCGCAGGTATCTTTTTGTCCATTAAATACAAAGTGCCTGTGGTCACCGCTTGGTCTGCACCCGGTACCGCATTGCTGGTCACACTGTTTCCCGATATTACCCTAAATGAAGCAGTTGCAGCCTACATCACCTCTGCTGTGGTGATTTTTTTGATTGGAATCACAGGTTATTTTGACAAACTCCTGTCTTGGATTCCGCAAGAAGTCGCAGCAGGCATGATGGCAGGTATTTTGGTTCAATTTGGCTTAGGCTTATTTACTGCAACCGATACCCTGCCATACATTGTATTTGGGATGCTAGCGGTATTTTTATTGGCAAAGCGTTTTAGTCCACGTTATGCCATGATTTGGGTGCTTGCTGCAGGCATTATACTCAGCTTAATGCTCGGTAAAATTAACCCTGTCACCACCAATTTTAGTTTGGCAATTCCACAGTTTATTGTTCCTGAATGGACGTGGAATTCAACCTTAAACTTGGCATTACCTTTAATTTTAGTCAGCTTGTCTGGACAGTTTTTACCGGGCATGGCAATTATTAAAATTAGCGGTTATGACATGCCTGCTAAGCCTATTATTAGTGCGACCAGTATCGCTTCTCTTGCCGTTGCATGTGTAGGAGGAATTACCATTGTACTTGCCTCTATTACTGCAGCATTATGCTTAGGTAAAGATGCGCACGAACTGAAAGAAAAGCGATATATTGCAGGTGTTGCAAACGGTATTTTCTATATTTTAGGTGGGTTATTTGCGGGTAGCATCGTCATGCTATTTAGCCTATTGCCCAAAGAACTGATTGCAGCGTTGGCTGGACTTGCACTTTTAGGTGCAATTGCCACCAATATTTCAGTTGCAATGAGTAAAGAATCACAGCGTGATGCAGCCCTCATCACCTTTTTAGCAACCGCCTCTGGCATGCAGTTTTTAGGGCTAAGTTCTGTATTTTGGGGTATCTGTATTGGTTTGATCGCACATTGGGTATTAACCAAACGCGACAGCTCAGCAGCACCCCTACCTTCAACTCAAAGTTCCAAAAGTTAATGGACAGGCAATTGTCTAGGACACATTATGATTGATAAAAGTCAAACTTCTTTAACAGAAGTCCTTTCGCAAATTAAAGATGGTTCAACCATCATGATTGGTGGTTTTGGTACCGCAGGTCAGCCAGCGGAACTCATTGATGGTTTGATTGAACTTGGCATCAAAGATTTAATTATTGTAAACAACAACGCAGGTAATGGTGACTACGGTTTAGCGAAACTGCTAAAAGCTGGCGCGGTACGTAAAATTATCTGTTCATTCCCACGTCAGTCTGACTCTTGGGTATTTGATGAACTTTACCGCGCAGGCAAAATCGAGCTTGAACTGGTGCCGCAAGGTAACTTGGCATGCCGTATTCAGGCTGCAGGTATGGGTCTAGGTCCAATCTATACCCCTACAGGTTTTGGTACTTTACTTGCAGAAGGCAAACCAACCTTAAATTATGAAGGTAAAGACTACGTACTAGAAAACCCAATCCGCGCAGACTTTGCTTTAGTTAAAGCACAGCAAGGCGACCGTTGGGGTAACTTGGTGTACCGTAAATCTGCACGTAACTTTGGCCCAATCATGGCGATGGCTGCCGATGTGACAATTGCACAGGTTTCTGAAGTGGTTGAGTTAGGCGCGTTAGATCCTGAACACATCATCACTCCGGGTATTTTCGTTCAGCACGTTGTTGCCGTTGGCGCAAAACAACCTGAACAATCTGCATAACTGTCACGTGAAGGAGAACATCATGAGCTATACCAAATTAACACGTGATCAAATCGCTGAACGTGTGGCACAAGACATTCCAGACGGTGCTTATGTCAACCTCGGCATTGGCTTACCAACTAAAATTTCAAACTACCTGCCTTCAGACAAAGACGTATTCTTACACTCTGAAAACGGTTTATTGGCTTTCGGTCCACCACCTCCTGCAGGTGAAGAAGACCCTGAGTTAATCAACGCAGGTAAAGAATTCGTGACCATGCTAACAGGCGGCTCATTCTTCCATCATGGTGACTCTTTTGCCATGATGCGTGGCGGTCACTTAGACATCGCAGTATTGGGTGCATTCCAAGTGGCTGAAAAAGGCGACTTGGCAAACTGGCACACAGGTGCGCCAGATGCGATTCCTGCTGTTGGTGGCGCAATGGACTTAGCCGTTGGTGCGAAAAAAGTCTTTATCACAACCGATCACGTCACCAAAAAAGGTGAACCAAAAATCGTGGCTGAATTGACTTACCCAGCAACTGGCTTGAAATGTGTAGACCGCATTTACACTGACTTATGTGTGATTGACGTAACTCCTGAAGGTATGAAAGTTCTTGAAAAAGTTGAAGGCTTGAGCTTTGAAGAATTACAGTCATTGACTGGTGCAAAGCTGATTGATGCGACTCAGGCTTAATCGTCTTTAAATATAATTTTTAATCCCCCTAAATCCCCCTTTTTCAAAGGGGGACTTCCATCAAGTAATTTTAGGTGGGAATCTCCTCCCTTTTTTAAAGGGAGGTTGGGAGAGATTAAGATATTTGGAAAATAAAATATGAAAAACGCATATATCGTCGATGCCATCCGTACCCCATTTGGTCGTTATGCAGGTGGTTTAGCTCCAGTCCGTGCTGATGACTTAGGCGCATTACCGATCAAAGCACTTATGCAACGCAATCCATCTGTAAACTGGGAACAAGTTGATGACGTGATTTACGGCTGTGCCAACCAAGCAGGTGAAGACAACCGTAACGTGGGTCGTATGTCTGCACTTTTAGCAGGTTTACCGTACCAAGTGCCAGCAACCACTGTAAACCGTTTATGTGGTTCATCGCTAGACGCAATTGCAATGGCCGCACGTGCAATTAAAGCAGGTGAAGCAAACCTGATTATTGCAGGTGGTGTTGAATCAATGAGCCGCGCTCCATTTGTGATGGGTAAATCAGAATCTGCTTATGGTCGTAGTCAAAAAATTGAAGACACCACAATGGGCTGGCGTTTCATTAACCCGAAACTCAAAGAAATGTACGGCGTAGAAACTATGCCGCAAACTGCTGAAAATGTAGCGGAACAGTTCAATATTAACCGTGCCGATCAAGACTTGTTTGCTCTAACCAGCCAACAACGTACTGCTGCTGCACAAGCACGCGGTTTCTTTGACAAAGAAATTATTGCAGTGGAAATTCCACAACGTAAAGGCGAGCCTGTCGTTGTTGCTGCAGACGAACATCCACGTGCATCAACCACAGCAGAAGCATTGGCAAAATTAAAGCCAGTGGTAAAAGCAGACGGTACTGTGACTGCAGGTAACGCGTCAGGTATTAACGATGGTGCGGCTGCCCTACTGATTGCTTCTGAAGAAGCGGTTGCACAACACGGCTTAAAACCACGTGCCAAAATCATTGCTTCAACTGTTGTTGGTGTTGAACCACGTATTATGGGCTTTGGTCCTGCGCCTGCAATCAAAAAATTGTTGGCACAAACAGGTTTGACCATTGAACAAATGGACGTGATTGAACTGAACGAAGCCTTTGCTGCACAAGCATTAGCATGTACTCGTGACTTAGGCATTGAAGATGGTTCAGAGAAAGTCAATCCAAACGGTGGTGCAATTGCTTTAGGTCACCCACTTGGTGCATCTGGTGCGCGTTTAGTCACTACAGCACTGAACCAACTTGAACAAACTGGCGGTAAATACGGTTTATGTTCAATGTGTATTGGTGTTGGTCAAGGTATTGCTTTGATTATTGAACGTGTTTAATCCTCATTAAAAGTCCCCCTTTCATAAAGGGGGATTTAGGGGGATTTATAAGATTAAGGATTTAAAAAAAAATGCCAACTTTTACCTCAAATGATGCGCAAATCAATTACCAAACTTTTGGTGATGCTACAAAACCTGCACTGATTTTTTCAAACTCGCTGGGTACAAACTTCAAAATGTGGCAAGCACAGATTGATTTTTTCCAGCAAGACTTTTTTGTAATTTGCTACGACACACGTGGTCACGGTGCATCATCAGCTCCGCAAGGTCCATATAGCATTGATCAATTGGGTCAAGATGTTGTAAATCTACTCGATCACTTAAATGTTGAAAAAGCGGCATTCTGTGGTATTTCTATGGGCGGTTTAACAGGTCAATGGTTAGCGATTCATCGCCCTGAACGTTTTAATCAGGTGGTGGTGTGTAATACTGCGGCAAAAATTGGTCAAGAACAGGCTTGGAATGACCGTGCCGCATTGGTACGTGAACAAGGTTTACAACCGATTGCTTCGACTGCAGCATCACGCTGGTTTACTGAACCCTTTATCCAAAGCAACGCGACAGTGGTCAACAATCTTCAAAACGACTTGGCAGCTGGCAGCGCCGAAGGTTATGCGAGCTGTTGCGAAGCTTTGGCTAAAGCGGATGTACGTGAACAACTTAAAGACATCACTGTGCCTGTTTTAGTGGTTGCAGGTCAGCAAGACCCTGTGACAACAGTTGTCGATGGTCAATTTATGGTTGAACGTATTGCCAATAGCCAATTGTTTGAAATCAATGCATCGCACATTTCTAACGTAGAATTGCCAAATGAATTTAACCAAGCAGTGAAGCAGTTTATCCAAGCATAAAACTTCATTGTTATTGTTAATAAGTTAAAAGTTAAAAAAATAGAGTTCTTTCGAGAACTCTATTTTTTATAGATGAATCTGCAGTTAGACGAGCTGGACTTAAACTAACTCCACCGCAATCGCTGTGGCTTCACCACCGCCAATACATAAAGATGCCACGCCTTTTTTCGCGCCTATACGTTGCAATGCATGAATGAGCGTCACAATAATACGTGAACCTGAAGAACCTAGAGGATGCCCCAAAGCACATGCACCACCCTGAATATTCACTTTGGCAGGGTCTAAATCAAAAGCATCTATCGCAAGCATGGTTACCATGGCAAAGGCTTCATTAATTTCCCACAAATCTACATCGGCAACCGACCACCCTGCTTTATCTAGCACTTTTTGAATCGCCCCTACAGGAGCAAGAGTAAACTCAGAAGGATGTTGTGAATGTGTCGCGTATGCCACAACTTTTGCAAGCGGTTTTAAGCCACGCTCTGCCGCAACCACATCTGATGTAATCACCAGAGCAGATGCGCCATCTGAAATAGAGCTGGCATTGGCGGCTGTAATCGTGCCATCTTTTTTAAATGCGGGACGCAAACTGCTAATTTTATCGACTTTGGCATTTAACGGTTGTTCATCCTGATCGACAATCACATCACCTTTACGTGAATGAACAGTGACAGGCACGATTTCATTTTTAAAATAACCGTTTTGAATGGCTTCTACCGCACGGTTTAAAGAGCGAATTGCGTATTCATCCTGCTGCTCACGGGTATAGTTTTTCTTGTCTGCCATGTCTTGCGCCAGCACGCCCATCGACAAGCCTGTTTCAGCATCTTCTAAACCTTCCTGAAACATGTGGTCTGTGACTTTGCCGTGTCCCATACGGAAACCTGCACGTGCTTTATCTAGCAAATACGGCGCATTCGACATAGATTCCATACCGCCAGCGACCACAATCTGCGCTGAACCTGCCTGAATAGCATCGGCTGCCTGCATAACAGCTTTCATGCCAGAGCCACAAATTTTATTGATGGTGGTTGCACCTGTACTATCGGGTAAACCCGCTTGACGCATCGCCTGACGTGCAGGGCCTTGCTTCAAACCTGCAGGCAATACACAACCAAAAATTACTTCATCAATGTCAGTCCCACTTAAACCTGCACGTGCAACTGCGTGTTGAATTGCAACCGCGCCTAAATCGGGTGCTGTACAACTTGCCAGTGAACCTTGAAAGCCGCCCATTGCGGTACGTACAGCATCTACAATTACAATCATTTTTAGTCCCTTATTACCGTCTTTTTAAAGTGATTACCGTAAAAGCCATGCTTTTTAAAATTACAAATAACATCCCTGTGAGTTAGCAAGTAATTCACGTTAAATGTAAATCAAAAGATGAGCATTGCAATCTCGCAAAGTGCTGAATTGCTATGCTTGATTGATCTTAGACTTTTAGGCCTTGCTTATGAAAAATAGAATAAAAGTTTTAGAAATCCAATTTTATTTCACTAAAATGACCTGTTTGGTTCAGTTTTATTGACAACCGATTTGGCTTATGGATTGTGCTATTTTTCACATGATATTTTTTAAATTCATTGGTTCACTGATGAACATACGTTAAAACTTACCTTTTCAAGACCTTGGTGCTATTTTCAAGTTGCTCAAACTGCACTAGACTCCAACATGCTTAATTGGTTGTAATTGGAATATTGATTGATGACGACTCTACGCCAAGAAAATTTCCGACGTCGTAAAGAGAAAATTTTGGCAATGGCTGAGGTTTTATTACTGGAAAATCATAATGATATTACATTAAGTGAGTTGGCTGCAGAGTTAGATATTGCCAAAGGCACAATTTATAAATATTTCAAAAGTAAAAATCAGCTCTATTTAGAGTTAATTATTTTAAATGAACAGCGTTTATTGGATATTTCCAAACAGTATCACCATAACTTTCAAACTTATGTTTCGCAGTACATGCTGTATAACATGCTTAATTCCAACCGTACGATTTTGCTGCACTCAATTGAAGAACGCTTAACCAATAATGAACGTAAACTAAATGAATTGTTTGAACAGTTATACGATATTCGTGAGCAGCGTATTTTAGAAATTAAGGACATCACCCAAGCCTATTTAGAGTCCTTTAACAGCGCGATGTCGATCCGTGATTATCTGTCTTATATTTGGACAGTAACTTATGGTGCGTCGTTATTACTCAATTCTACCCATTATCAAAAAGCTATTGGGTCACGTGAACGCTTAATCAAGCTATATATTAATCAAGCACTGATGACGCCAGATAAAGTATCTGCGATTGTTTGATTTTTACATAGTTAGCTTCGTTGGATTCATTGCTGATCCCGCTAAATATTAGCGTCTAAGTAGAAAGAAATTTGCTTTTCAGAACGTATTAACTCACCTCATAAATTTATTCTCTAAATAAAAAATCCCAAAGTTCAAACTTTGGGATTTTTCAAATTCTTTTGACTGTCTAAAGACACATCATTCTGCACTAATATCTTCAAATAATACTGAAGATAAATAACGCTCACCACTGTCAGGTAAAATCACCACAATATTTTTACCTGCATTTTCAGGACGTGCCGCCAATTTTGCAGCAGCAGCCATTGCTGCACCACTTGAAATACCGACTAAAATACCTTCTTGGGTTGCTGTTTTACGCGCCCAGTCAATTGCTTCAGCACTTTCAATCGCAATCACTTCATCCACCAAATCTAAATCTAGGTTTTTTGGAATAAAGTTAGCGCCAATCCCCTGAATTTTATGTGGTGCAGGCGTAATGGCTTCACCACGCTTGGCCTGAGCGATAATTGGAGATTCAGCAGGCTCGACTGCAACAGTATGCAATGCCTGACCTTTTACCTTTTTGAAATAACGCGAAATACCAGAAATCGTACCGCCTGTACCTACACCTGCAACAAGAATATCGACCTTGCCGCCTGTTGCTGCCCAAATTTCTGGGCCTGTGGTTTCTTCATGAATTTGCGGATTGGCAGGGTTATTAAACTGCTGCGGCAAATAATAAGTTTCAGGATGTTCGGTTGCCAAACGCTCTGCTTCATCCACCGCGCCTTTCATACCTTTTGCAGGCTCAGTCAGCACCAAATTTGCACCCAACGCTTTCAACACCTTACGGCGCTCAATACTCATGCTTGCAGGCATCGTTAGTGTAATCTCATAACCTTTTGCTGCAGCTACAAATGCCAAAGCGATTCCTGTATTACCGCTGGTCGGTTCTACAATATGCATACCTGCTTTTAACACGCCACGTCTTTCAGCATCGGCAATTAAAGCAGCACCAATACGGCATTTCACAGAAAATGCAGGGTTACGGCTTTCCACTTTGGCTAAAACCGTTGCATCGCCAGAAATTAAACGGTTAATGCGTACCAATGGCGTGTTACCAATCGCTTCTGCATTATTGCTATATACGGCAATCCCTAAATTTGCTGGTGTTGAAAAAGCTGCATCTGTGGTCATGATTATTCCCTAAGTTATATCTATATAAACAAAATTTAAATTATCATACCTTTTTATAAAATTTTTGCCGATGTTTCACGAAAATTGTTTTATACAAAAATATGATTAGCTTTCAACAAAATGCGAATTAGAATAAAGAGATGACGACCTCAGTTTAATTGTCGATTTTCTCGGCACTTGGGTTTGAAATTCGCTATTTATTTTTTGACAATAGCAACACATAACAAAATGTAGGGAATGCAATGTCTAATAAACGTTACAGTCAGCTTTATCGTAATTTCACTAAAAAAATCTTAGATAAGATTGTGACGCCACAAGTATTAGGCACGACTGCAGAATTAGAACATCGTGTTGCACAAAGCTCTGAAAAAACACAATTTTGTTATGTGCTGCAAGATGCCTCTCTCAGCAATACCGTATTGATTGATCAGCAGACGCAATCTCGTGGTTTACCTTCTGTGTATGCGCCTTTAAACATTGCCGAGCATCAGGAAGACGATTCCATTTTGGTCTTGCGTGAGAAAAACCCACAGCACAGTGCTTATCACTACTCTGCTAAATTGATTCGACTCATTGAAACCTTAGAGCAACATCCTGAACATGATGTGTTGTTAGTTCCCGTAACTGTACTTTGGGGACGTTCACCCGAATACGAAGACTCTTGGTTTAAAGCATTATTTGCCGATGCATGGTCTACGCCAAACAAGCTTAAACAAACCATTAATATTTCGCTCTATTCACGTGATAACTACATCGAGTTTCATAAAGCAATTTCCTTACGTCAGCTTATTGAACAAGCCACACAACAACAACCACACTTATCGCCTGCGCACTTTATTGAGCAACATCTGGAACACAATTTTAATCAACACAAAGAAGCGATTTTAGGCCCAGACTTATCTGACCGCCGTAATTTGATTCATGCGTTGATGAAAAGTGAAGCAGTACAACAAGCTATTCGTAAAGAAAGTATCGAACAAAAAGTCAGTATGTTTGAAGCAGAAAACCGTGCTAAAAGCTATTTAACTGAAATTGTATCGGACTTTTCTTATTCGACTTTGCGTTTTGCTGAACTGGCACTGACCAAGCTTTGGACACAGCTCTATGATGGCATTGAAGTGCATCACTTTGACACGGTACGCGAACTCGCCAAAGACTATGAAATCGTCTATACCCCTTGTCATCGTAGCCACATCGACTATTTGTTGCTGTCTTATGTGATTTTTAATCGTGGCTTGATGGTGCCGCATATTGCAGCAGGTATTAATTTAAATTTACCAATTGTGGGTCAATTAATGCGTGGTGCAGGTGCGTATTTTATTCGCCGTACTTTCAGCGGCAATGAATTATACACCTCGGTATTTAAAGAATATTTACACAGTTTATTGTCACGCAACACCCCACTCGAATACTTCATTGAAGGTGGACGCTCACGTACAGGTTTATTGTTACCGCCGAAAAAAGGCATGTTGTCGATGACCATTCAAAGCCATTTACGCGGAGCAACCAAACCAATTGCATTTATTCCAACGTATTTTGGTTATGAAAAACTGATTGAAGGCACATCTTATTTAAATGAATTAAACGGCAAACCGAAAGAAGCCGAATCTTTATGGGGTATTTTAAACTCTGCCCGTAAAATTGAAAAAGTCTTTGGTCAGGTCTATGTCAACTTTGGCGAACCTGTATTTTTAGATGATGTTTTAACTGCCAACCAAGCACGCGATGTAAAACTGAACATAAATGATGAACTACCGACCTCTGTGATTCACACGGTAGATCATACTGCGCATGCAATCTTGGAAAATATCAATAAAGCGGTGGTGATTAACCCAATCGCCCTCATCTCTCTGATTTTATTAAATGCCGATCAGCATGCATTGAAACAAGATGAGCTGCTCGCCCGAATTGAACAATATCGACGTTTGCTCAAACAATTGTGCTACGACCCACGTATGATTATTACGGGTTTAAATCCACAAGAAATTATTGAATATGCGCTAAAACTTAAACAAGTTGAGCGTTATAACCAAGATGGTGTAGAACAGATTCGAGTCGCAGAAAGCCAAAAAATCTTATTGAGCTATTTTAGCAATAATATTTTGCACTGCTTTATTTTGCCTGCGTGTGTAGCATTAATTGTGCAGCAGTTTAATGAACAAAATTTAGCATTATCATGCGCAGATTTAATGCAAAAACTGCAGGCGATTTATCCATATTTGAAGCAAGAGTTTTTCTTGGCATGGACGGCGCAAGAACTTTCTCAAGAAATCGAAAAAATTGTGGCGTACTTTATTCAGCAAAATTGGGTTACAGAAGCAAATCTGCAATTACAGCCGAACCCAGCTACACAGCATGAACTCTATGCCTTAGCTGAACTGGCAAAACCAAGTTTAAATAATTTCGTATTGATTCAAGGGCTTTTGCAGCGTTATAGCGCACACATCCCTTTAAATCTGAAAGTTTTGGAAAAAATGACCAAAACCGTATTACAACGCGCTGCAGATTCTGCACAATTTAAGTCTGCATATTATTTTGATAGTGCCACCTTAAAAAGTTTTATCAGCAGTTTAGATCAGCAAGCCTTGTTGCAACACAATGCTGCGCAGATAAGCCTAGATGATACTTTTAGTGCCAAAATGTCTGAATACTTTGCTTGGTATAACCCAGAAATTCACGAGTTATTAGCTGCATCGAGTGAATTTAGTGAGAAAGAATTAAAAAGTTTTGAACAGGTGAAAAAATAGGTTTTATTGTAACTCAGCCACTTTTTTATCAACTTTTTGATTAGAATATCAGCCCATTATTTATGATTGGCTGATATCTTTTCTTAAATGATACTTGTTCTCATATATAAATAATGATTTATGTTATATAATTTATCTTCCACTCCCGCCTAATATATATTGGGTTAGCTGTAAATTAAGAGAATAAAACAATGAACGATGGTCTTGAAATCACATCAATGCGTGAATCTGCGGATACCGTTGTTGGAATTTTAAAATCTTTGGCGAATAGTGACCGTCTTTTAATTCTTTGTCATTTATCTCAACAAGAATTAAACGTATCGCAAATTGAAGAAATAACTCAAATTCATCAGCCTACTTTATCGCAACAATTAATGATGCTGCGTAAAAGTGATGTGGTGAATACCCGCCGTGATGGCAAGCAAATTTTTTATTCAATTAAAGATGAAAAAATGGTGCAGGTACTTAATACCCTCTATGCACTTTATTGCCCGCAGGTCTAAATGATAATGCCTGTATTATCAGGCATCACCATAAAACTTGAATACTCTCCTGCTATTTCAAAGACTTCTTAGCATTTTTTGTTCATAATATATCTAAATTTATGATTTAGATTTCAGTATGTCAGATTTCAATTCACGTTTGGCTCGTGTACTGCCTGCTTGGCAATGGCTGCGAAAATACAATGCAGAAACATTGAAATCTGATCTGCTGTCTGCGTTTATTGTCATTTCCATGTTGGTACCTCAAGGAATGGCCTATGCCATGCTTGCAGGTTTGCCTCCTGTCATGGGTTTATACGCGAGCGTGATCCCCATGATCATGTACGCCTTGGTTGGTGGCAGCCCAACCTTGTCCATTGGCCCAGTCGCCATTATTTCTATGATGACCTTTGCGACGCTCAATCCTTTATTTGAAGTCGGCTCGGCAGCTTATATTCAAGCAGCTTGTTTACTTGCCCTGATGGTCGGCATTATTTCACTACTTTTAGGTGTTTTTCGTTTCGGTTTTTTAATTCAACTCATTAGCCATCCTGTTATTAAAAGCTTCATTATTGCCTCTGCATTAATGATTGCGATTGGACAGCTTAAATTTCTTTTAGACATCCCCCTTAAAGCCAATAACTTACCCGAGTTCTTATACAGCTTTTGGCAATATGTGGGACAAACCCATCTTTATAGCGTGCTCTTGGGTGTTGCTGCCATTTTATTTCTAATTTACGCCCCTAAAATCATCAACAGTAATGCCATTCGTGAACGTGTTCGAGGGAATGGTTTTATCTTAAAAGCCTTGCCATTGGTATTGGTGATCGGTTCGATTGCTTTGGTTTATTCATTGCATTTGCAACAAGTCGGAATTAAAACTGTGGGAGAAATTCCTTCAGGATTCCCGCCTATTCATCTCCCTAAATGGAATACACAACTCGTTCTGCAGCTTCTTCCGGGCGCAGCCATGATTGCCATGATCAGTTTTGTAGAATCATTGTCTATTGCACAAGCCACCGCCTTACAACAGCGCAGTCACTTAAATAGCAATCAGGAACTCATTGCACTCGGTTTAGCCAATTTTGGCGCAGGTGTCAGCTCTTCTTTTCCCGTCACAGGCAGTTTGTCGCGTACCGTCGTGAATGCCGATGCAGGTGCAAAAACACCCATGGCAGGTGTGTTTACCTCCATTGTGATTGTTATTGTCAGTTTATACTTCACGGGATTTTTCCAAGATTTACCTCTGGCTGTTTTGGCTGCAACCATTATTGTTTCAATTTGGAAACTAGTCGAGTTTCAGTCTTTTAAAGAAACTTGGCGTTATTCCAAAGCCGATGGTCTAGCCATGTGGGTGACGTTCTTTGGCGTCATATTGATTGATATTTCGACAGGTTTAATTATTGGAATTGTGTCCACCTTTATTCTAATGTTGTGGCGTATTAGCCGACCACATATTGCGGTAATTGGTTTACTTGAAGGCACACAACATTTTCGTAATATTCAGCGGCATCAAGTGCGTACCGCGCCACACGTGCTATCCATGCGAATTGATGAAAATCTAACCTTTTTAAATGCCAATACTTTAAAAGGCTTTTTTATTAATCAAGTCAGCCAAAACCCTCAGTTAAAGCATGTAGTGGTGAATTGTTCGAGTATTAGCAGTATTGATTTAAGCGCACTCGAAATGCTGGAAGATTTAAATCTTGAACTAAAAAAATTGAATATTTGTCTGCATTTTTCTGAAATTAAAGGCCCGGTAATGGACAAATTACAACACTCAAAACTTTTGCAGCATTTAAATGGAAAAGTTTTTTTTTCACATTATTTAGCCATGCAAGAGCTTGCGCCTGAACTGACTTAAAGATCAAGAAATTGATCTTTAATTTTATCTTTAAAACTGGATGTTCAACACACATACTTTTTGATCAATGAGTACTTTTATCTTGCTGAAATTTAAACAGTTTAATAAATATCACTTTTAAAAATATAGACTTAACTTTTATATCAAAATTATTTTTAAGCACATGGACATTTCAGTATAAAATAGCCGCTTTTCTTTTACCTTATTTTCGTATGTTTTCAGCTTTTTTGCGTTTGAGTTTAGTCTCCCGAATTATGATTGCAATTGTACTCGGTGTGGCTGTTGCAATTTTATTTCCAGAATCTGCGCCCTATTTAAGCCTTTTGGGTGATATATTTATTAAAGCCCTGAAGTCTGTTGCGCCAATTTTAGTCTTTATTTTGGTCATGGCATCGATTGCCAATTTTAAAATTGGAAGCAGCAATGCCTATATCAAACCGATTATGCTGATGTATGCGATTGGTATGTTCTTGGCTGCGCTCAGTGCAGTTATTGCAAGTACGCTTTTCCCAAGTACATTATTTTTAGATGTTGCAACACAGTCAGAATTAACCCCGCTGGGCAGTCTTGCTGAAATTTTGAAAAATCTTTTACTTAGTTTTGTTGCTAACCCTGTAGTTGCCATTGCCGAAGCCAACTTTATTGGTATTTTGGCTTGGGCTGTGGCTTTAGGGATTGCCTTCCGCCATGCTACAGAGTCCACCAAAGCATTGTTGAATGATGCAGCCAATGCAGTCAATCGCGTTATTCGCTTGGTGATTAACTTTGCGCCTTTCGGTATTTTTGGCTTGGTTGCCGTGACATTTGCCGATGCAGGCTTGAGCACCTTAGCCAGTTATGCTCAATTATTGGCAGTCTTGTTAGGTACGATGTTCTTTGTCGCGTTGGTCATCAACCCAATCATGGTGGCATTTGTGACCCGCAGCAATCCTTATCCTTTAGTTTTTCAATGCTTACGCGAAAGTGGCATTACTGCTTTCTTTACCCGTAGTTCTGCAGCCAATATCCCTGTCAATTTAGACTTAGCCAAGCGTTTAGGCGTACAGGAATCAACCGCGAGTGTTGCAATTCCGTTAGGTGCAGTAATTAACATGGCAGGCGCATCGGTCACCATTACCGTTTTGACCTTAGCTGCGGTAAATACTTTAGGAATTTCTGTCGATTTTAGCACCATGCTGATTTTATCTGTGGTTGCAACGGTGTCGGCATGTGGTGCTTCAGGCGTTGCTGGCGGGTCGTTACTGCTCATTCCTGTAGCGTGTGGCTTATTTGGTATTTCTTCAGATATTGCTATGCAAGTTGTTGCGATTGGTATGGTCATTAGCGTATTGCAAGATTCAACCGAAACTGCGCTTAACTCATCTACCGATGTGCTATTTACTACTGCGGTTGACCGTGGTTTGAGTTAAGATACAATGCGTTAGGAAACTTACGCAATCACTCATTATGCCTTTTCAAACTTTACCCCTTTGGGTGCAATTTGGTGCTTTTTTTCTAGCCGTCAATGCTGGAATTATTAACGTACTCGGATTGGTGACCGTATTGCACCAGTCCGTTTCGCACATGACTGGTAACGTTAGTATCTTGGCGATGGCGCTAATCGACTGGAAACCAGAAGCCATGATTTTCTTGTTTCTGGTGATTTTGTGCTACGTGATTGGCTCATTTTATAGCGGCGTCATTTTAGGAAATAGCAATTTTCGCTTAGGGCGTCGCTATGGTTTTCCCATGAGTTTGGTGGCTTTTTTTATTTTAATCTGCTGGGTATTATTGCCTTATTTCCCACGTTATGCCCTGCTTTGGGCGTCAGTTGCCATGGGCATACAAAATGCCATGATCAGCTACTATAAAGGCACCATCATCCGCACCACACATTTATCTGGGGTATTGACCGATTTAGGCTTAGCCCTCGGTTATCGAGTGCGGGGCTTACAAGTTGAAAAAAGACGTATTGTTTTACACCTACTGATTTTAATTGGTTTCTTTGTGGGTGGATTACTCGCTGCAGCCATTTATCCTACATTTAAACTGAATTCTTTTCTGGTACCTGCAGGACTCAGCCTAAGTTTGAGTTTGGTGTATTGGATTATTTATTTTCGCTATCGACATCTTCAACATTAAGTTTCGGAAATTATCATGGTTAAAAATGCACTACAGGCACAATTGCTCAAAGCGGGTTTAGTGGATAATAAAAAAGCAAAAAAACTGTCTAAACAAACCTTACACGAACAGCGCACAGGTGAAAGTAAAGATGCTGAAGTGAAAGCCAAAATTGCACAGGCACAGCAAGAAAAACTCGCCAAAGACCAAGCTATTGAGCAAGAAAAGAAAGCCGCTTTACAGGAAAAAGAACTGAAAGCAGCAATTATGCAAATGATTCAGCAGCATAAAATTCGTGATACCGATGGTGAAGTGGCTTATCAGTTTTTAGATGGCAAGATTAAAAAAGTGTATATCAATCAACAAATTTACAATGCACTCGTGGCAGGTAGTTTGGTGATTGCCAAAGAAAATGACAGTTATGCGTTCCTGCCTAAAGCTTTAGCTGAACGTATTAATAGCAAAATGGAAGGCTTTATTATTGTCAATAATGCCGAGAAAAATGAAGCCACGACAGATGAAGAAGATCCATACGCAGCCTATGTGATTCCAGATGATTTAATGTGGTAGATCACGCAAGTATTTATGCAAATATTTATGCTAGGTATCTATTCAAAGCCAGTATCTGTACTGGCTTTTTTATTATGACTGCAACTTGATTGAAAACTTTCAGTAAAAACAAATAATTGAAATGTAGCAAAAAGTTACTCAGCCTTCAAATTTAAACTTTAGTCGATACACTATCTAACAATTTCATACATCAATGAAGAATTAAGGTGAATTGCAGGCCAAAATTCTAAGTGCCGTGCAGACGAAAATCAGCAACCTTAAAGCGAGGACCTTTTGCAAGAATTTAATTTTATTCAAAATATTCAGGAATGGTATAACCAATACCCTTGGTTAGAAATGCTGACCTCACTCAGTATTGTGATTCTACTGGCAATTTTAGCCAACTTTATTGCCAAGCAAATTGTAGTGCGCGGGATTCGCAAACTGATTTCTAAAATGACCTTTGCCAATAGTGAAATTATTTCACAGCATAGTGTCATCCGACGTATTGCCAACATTGTCCCAGCTGTCGTGATTATGAACGGCATCACCACCGTACCGCATTTGTCAGATAAAGTAGAAAGCTTTGTGCAAATGGGTGCGCAAGCCTTTATATTCCTGACCATTGCATTGGCAATTTCTGAATTTTTAAATATTTTTAACCTGTTCTATCAACGCAACCCTAAGTCACGCAACAAGCCAATTAAGGGCTATTTGCAGTTAGTTAAACTCATTATTTATGTGGTCTGTGCCCTCATGATTTTAGGCACTTTCCTGAAAAAAGATGTGTTTACCTTACTCGCAGGTTTTGGTGCGATGGCTGCTGTTTTGATGTTGGTTTTCCAAAATACCATTTTATCTCTAGTGGCTTCGGTACAAATTTCTTCCTACGATATGGTACGGATTGGTGACTGGATTGAAATGCCTTCTTTAAATGCCGATGGTGATGTCATTGATATGTCATTACATACAGTCACCGTGCAAAACTGGGATAAAACCCTGACCACTATTCCAACCAATAAACTCATTACCGATACCTTTAAAAACTGGCGTGGCATGCAGGAAGCTGGTGCCCGACGTATTAAACGTGCCATTTTAATTGATCAAAGTTCTGTGCACTTTATGACTGAACATGAACAAAGCAAACTTAAAGAGTTTTTGTTATTGGATCAATATTTACATAGCAAAAATGAAGAAATTGAGCAGTTTAATCAGCAGTTAGCAAATCAATCACAATACAACCAACGCCGTTTAACCAATTTAGGGACTTTCCGCGCCTATGTTGAGTTTTATCTGAAACAACATCCAGGTATTAATCAATCTCAGTCATTGATTATTCGTCAACTACAGCCAAGCAGTGAAGGTTTACCACTAGAAATTTATGCCTTTACCAAAACCACTGCATGGAAAGAATATGAAAGTATTCAATCCGATATTTTTGATCATTTGCTGGCAATTATTCCGGAGTTTGGCTTAAAAGTGTATCAAGCCCCATCGGGTTCAGATTTAAAGCAAATTGCTGCACCATTTAAAGCAAGTTCTGTCCAAAGTCTAAATCCTTTAGAAATTGACGAGGCATAATTATGGATTTATTGCTGAGCCATGTGTCGCAAAATGCTTGCATGGCTCAGTAGCCGTTTTTATTTTCAGCAAGACGATAAAATTTTCATTAAATTAAAATGCACTCGTACACTCGTATATGAATAAGAGAAAATAAAGTCTTATTTGTAAGAGCTTTGTTGAAACAAATATCTAACACTATGTTTTAATTATATTTAAATTTCCTCAAACCTTTAAATCACAGCTTGCTCCAAATTTATGTAATAAGGTCATTGCCGGTTGAAAAAGTCTAATGATTCTAAGAATTCACCTAACTTTTCAACTCACTAAAATGTGTCGCTCTTGTTAATTGATTCTGGATTCGAAAAATGATCATCAATAATTCGTCTAATGAAAGATTGAAATTCACTACTTTTGTGCTTTAGCGCTCTAGATGATCAATACACGCGCTACAGGATGAGGGGTACGAGTTTATAAAAGATCTCTAATAGACCAAATAATGAAAAGTTTAAGGCAGGACGCGGTACAACGTCGCAAAACATTGTTCTGCTTTTTCATTACTACAGAAATTAATGGTGTGCGCATTTTTCCATTTTACAAAATATTGTGAAATGTCCCCTGTTTGGTCTTCCTGATAACCAGAACAATCCATTTCATTATTGTCATATTTAACTTGCAAAATCAAAGCAGGTAACGAATTTTCAGGGTCTTGCGAAGGTTGATAATCATACACACCCGCAGACCATTCTTGACCACTTTTAATCACCACATCGCTATTACTTTTAAAGTTGTAATATTCAATACATTTACGATTATTTGGGATTTGCATGCCCCACAGCCCCACAATTTCTGGGCGGGTCACCACACGAAATTTATTGGTGGTTTCTGCTGCTACTGGCGTTAACTTGGCTGAATCTATTGTTGTATTTTCATTTGCAATCGCGCAGACAGAACATAAGCTTAAAACTGTGGTTAGATATATTTTTTTCATACATTTATTTAAAGATATAAACCGTTTAGACAACTTAGCATATTTTTAATCCAAATCTGCAAGCAAAAACATAACACAACAATTTTATTTAACAAAAGTGTGACTCAGTTTACATTTAATCGACTTTGTAGGTAATGGTTATTTGATATGATCGCGTTTCTGTTGTGAGTGTCACACTCATTCAAGTTTTTTTCTTAATTATCAACCCATTGCAAAAGTGAGTTTAGTACTTGCAAAACTTTAGCATACCGCAAACTATATCTTCGACTCAAAAGCAAATATTTGCCTTTGGGCTGCTTGCCGTTGTGGTATTTTTTGCTTGTTTATTGGGTATTTTTACTCGCCCGCTTAGCTACTTTTCGTTTTTTTGGCCAACCAACGCCCTCTTGTTAGGTCTACTCATTCGCTTTCCATCTTTAAAAAGTTTTGGTGGAATTTTGGGTGCATTTATTGGCTATATGGGTGCCGATTTAGTTACAGACAATACCTTGCTGATAACGCTAGGTTTAACGCTTTCAAACTTTGTTGCTGTTTTTAGTGGGTTGTTTTTCTTTAATTATACCCGCGCTAAACTTCCAGCGAGCAATAATAATGTGTCAGAGCTGTATCCACATATTATTGCTGTGACTTTAGGCTGCTTCTTCGGCGCTTTATTTGCCATTCTTCTGCTGCCGAATTTACCACATAGCTTTATGTTGGCAGAAAATCGCTGGATTGATTTTTTTACTTGGTGGTCTGGTGAAATTTTAAATGCGGTGATTGTCTTACCTTTGATTTTGGCTGCCCCACGTTGGTCTGAAGTCAAAGAACTTATAAACAATCAATATGTTAAAGAAATTCAAATTCGGGATGCCTTACCTTTTTTTGCATTGTTGATCTCAATCGCCTGCACCCATATTTTCTATGGGCCAGGCGCACTATTATATCCATTGGCTGCGTTAATTTGGGCAGCTGCCAGCTATCAACTTTTCAATTTGGCACTGATTAATAGCTTGGTCTGTTTAACTCTGTATCACAGCGTCACAGGCTTGTTTATAGATCAAGTGAATTCGAGTTATTTAACCACCATTATTTCTATTCGTGTGGGTTTAATTATTTTAGGTCTTGCCACGTTAATTTTATGTGTGATTAGCCAAAACCGAAATCAGTTGTATAGAGAAGTATTGTATTTGGCAAATCATGACAGTTTAACCGAAACACTGAACCGCCGTAGTTTTACTCAGTTAAGTGAAAAAGCTTTAAAGCATAAAAACAATCATTCATTGTCTTTAATTATGTTAGATATCGACGATTTTAAAAAAATGAATGATCAATATGGGCATTATGTCGGTGACCGTGCTTTGCAACATCTCTCTAACATCGTTAAAAGCAATTTACGTGATCACGATTTATTTTGTCGCATTGGTGGTGAAGAGTTCATTATTTTGCTGAACAATAATAACTTAAATAAAACTCAACGCATTGCAGAACGTATTCGTATGTGTATTGAACATCAAGCGTTAAATTTAGAAAACCTTGAACCCATTCATTTTACAGTAAGCATGGGCGTGTCACATACACACTTACCCACCAATCTCCCTTTACAAGATTTAATTATTCAGGCAGATCAGGCGCTATATCAGGCAAAAATGCAAGGTCGTAATCGGGTCATTCTTGCTTCTTAAACAAAAATAGCATACAACATCAATTTGACAATACAGATTTTCAGGATTGAAATGAAACTTGCAGAATACCTCCAATATGATGCTTTAGGCTTGGCAGAGCTGGTTGCCAAAAAGGATGTTCAGGCCTCAGAATTATTAGATATTGCGTTACAACGTGCTGAACAAACCAATCCACAATTAAATGCCATTATTATTCCTATGCATGAACATGCACGGCAGCGCACACAAACAAAATTAACAGGCCCATTTGCAGGTGTGCCCTTTTTAGTCAAAGACTTATTTCAACAATATGCAGGCTATCCGACTTCATTTGGTTGTCAGGGTTTAAAACGTGCGCATCATCTTGCAGAACAAAATGCAGAAATTGTAAATCGTTGGGAAAATAGCGGAATCGTTACCTTTGGACGTACCAACACGCCTGAATTTGGGATTAAAGGGATAACCGAGCCAGATGCTTGGGGTGCATGTAAAAATCCATGGAATTTGAAACACAATAGTGGTGGTTCTTCTGGTGGTTCTGCGTCTGCAGTTGCGGCAGGTATTGTGCCGATTGCAGGGGCAGGTGATGGCGGTGGTTCAATTCGTATTCCTGCGTCTTACTGTGGTTTGTTTGGTTTAAAACCAAGTCGTGGACGCACCCCGTGGGGGCCACAACTCAGTGAAGCCATGCATGGTGCAGCGATGCAACATATTTTAAGTAAAAGTGTACGTGACAGTGCGGCAATGCTCGATGCAACGCATGGCGCAGATGGTCATTCACTTTTCAAAATTGAAGCTCCTGAACGCAGTTATTTAGATGCAATTCAGCAAGCGCCAAAAAAATTAAGAATCGCATATTCGACCCAATCTCCGATTGGTACAGCTGTTTCACAAGATGCCATCAATGCCATTCAAAAAACCGTACAGCTTTTAGAATCTTTAGGGCATGAAGTGGTTGAAGACCGTCCTGCTATTGATGGCATGCAATTGGCCAAAGATTTCATTACCACATGGTTTAGCCAATTTGCTTATTTAATTACTGAAATTCAAACTCGCCTGCCAAATCATTCCGATAATTTTGAGCTAGACTCTTTGGCTTTGGCTGCCTTTGGCGCAAAAACCACGTCAGTAGATTACATTCGTAATTTGAATAATTGGGGGGTATATGTCGCGCAAATGAATCAATTCTTTGAGCGTTATGATTTATACCTCATCCCTGCAACTGCCTCAGTTGCACCAAAAAATGGCGAAGTTAAAACTCCTGCATGGCAAAAACCAATTTTAAAAACACTATTACATGCAGGTAAAGCACATTGGTTAGCGCAAGGTAAATTGGTCGATCGCATTGTCAAAGAAAACCTAAAATGGGTGCCATTTACTCAACTTGCCAATATTACTGGGCTGCCTGCAATGTCTGTGCCATTGTATTGGAATAAAGATAACTTACCATTGGGTTCGCAGTTTATTGCGCCTTTTGCACGTGAAGATGTGCTTTTACAACTGGCTGCACAACTTGAAACGGCTCAACCGTGGTGGCATCAATACGCTAAAATCCGTATTTAATGTAGCAATCAATTAGTAAGAAGCAAGCAAACTATACCCATCCAACTTTGCTTGCTTCTATTTTTGATAAAAGAACGGTATCACTGCAAAATCACCAATCTAGGCTTTGGTATCACTCGACATTGACTGCGATTCTAATTGCTTTGGCAATCCCCAAATAAAACACAGACCAACGAGTGTAGATAATCCTGCAAAAATAAAAATCCATTCGCCTGAAACAATATCCCAATAATGCCCTGCCAAAATACTCCCCAATGCAACACCTAAACCCCACATGGTACTGTAAAGTGCTTGCCCACGACCTTGTTGCCCTGCAGAAAAGTTTTGAAAAATCACCCGCATGGCAATGATATGAAATAATCCAAAACTAAAGGCATGGATGCTTTGTGCAAAAAAATGTGCAAAAAATATGGATGGAAATAAACCAACTATCACCCAACGTAAGCCTGTTAAAATTAAACATACGGCAACCAGTGAACGCCAAGACCAACGCTTTAAAAACAAACTCGCATAGGCAAACATAATGATTTCAGCAACCACCCCGACAGACCACAATAAACCGATCTGACTTGTGCTAAATCCTGCCTGACTTAAAAAATTACTATAAAAACTATAAAATGGTGCATGCGAAAACAGCAAAATCAATTCAATAATAAAAAATGAATAGACCACTGGGCGCTTTAAAATGGGCAATAAGGGTTCAAGTTGTTTTTGTGCAATGGGTGCGGTGCTTGGTTCTTGAATACTGAACGACCATAGAAATGCCAGTAAAGAAATACTGAGTAGCAACATCGGTAACATGGAGATTGGTATAATTTCTAAAATAGCACCTATGCCAAAAACCCCGACAATAAAACCTATAGAACCCCATTTACGCACTTTGCCATAGAGTTCTGCACGTTTCTCGCCCAACCAAAACAAAGTCACGCCTTCAAATTGTGCCAAAATTGCATTTTGAAAAAAGCTAAAAATCAGCATAAGTAATGCAACAGACTGAAAGCTATTCGGAACAATAAAAATCAGTAACCAAATGCTGGCTTCCATCCAAGTTGCGATGCGTACCAAAAGCATCCGTTTGCCTGATTTATCGGCAATCCATCCCCAAATAAAAGGCGCGAAAAATCGAGTTAAAATGGCAATGGAAGATAAAACACCAATTTCCTGATAATTAAAGCCCTGATCTTCTAAGTACAGGCTCCAAAAAGGCAAAAACGTCCCAACAATTGCATAGTAGAAAAAGTAGAATCCACCTAAACGTGTCGATATATTCAAGGCTTGCATCAATGTATATTTCCTTGATTTTTCAAACACATAAATAAGTGCATTTCTAACCTGATCTAAAATTTTATGACAACCGATATATTAACACTGTAGTCCTTTAATTTTGAGTGATTGGCTGATTAAAACGCAAAACCCTGAAAATCAGAGCAAATTTTCAGGGTAATATTGAGAAAATTTCTTAAAATTTTTAGCCGCAAGAAGCTTGTATAATAATTTTAGTTTTCGGATCGACCACCACAGTGACTCGATTCATACGATAATCCATTGTTACAGGCTGACCTGGTGCAACCATTCTCACAATTTCAGCTCGGGTAAGCGCTTTAATTTGTGTTTCAGTCAAACCTGTTTTACCAACTAACTGCGCAGCAGATTCTGGGACACAATTTTGCATGGTCTGTGGCACCTGAGTTTGTTCATTGATAGGCTGATTACTACACGCAGCTAAAGTTGCCACACTTAAAACAGCCAAAACACTATATAACTTTTTCATGTTGATACTCGTTTTTAATTTCTTCAAACCAACTCAAAATAACATAACTGATTAAATTTGCAGTAAATTTACTGAATAAAACTGTGATGATAGTTTTATTGATCAAAATAAATTAGATGTAAGTTTGGATTAAGTTTAATTCTCAATCACACTTAAACTCAGTTTCATCCAATCAATTGCCTGTTGGCGACGCTCTTCTAAAGCATTCCATAGCGTATCTTGCGATAATATAGAATATTCCCCTTCGCGGCAGCTAAGTTCAGGCGCATTTTCATAGTCCTCAAGCCATTGTTCACTTTGATAATAGGCCTGTAATTCTTGCCAGAGCTTTTCTGCAGCTTGCCATTTTTGCTGCGCTTCTCGCATCTGTCGATGTAAATCATGCCATTGCTCATATTGTTGCTGTAAAACCTGAGCATCGTACATTTTATTTTTACTCATAGCTGAAATTCAAAAATAAAGATGACATGAGCGTACAATAATTCAAGATCAAGGAATGTGAGTGTATGTAGGTTTTATTTAAAGAAACATATATTGCTATATTTTTTTGCATTAATTTTTAAAAAAGACAATTCCTGATTTATTTAGTCAACTTTAGCTTCATTACTTTCAGTAAAATTTAGTATAAAAGTGTAATTCCATCTTTTTATCAAAAGTTAAAGTCATTAGTATAAGTTTGCTTCAATTTTTTAGAAAAGGTACAAAATGAAATATTTTTTAGGGGCAACATTACTTGCATTCGGTTTAATGGGATGTAACTCAAATTCGAATAATGAAGTGAGCCAAGAAAAAGTACAAAGTAATGCACCTGCAGAAACACAAGTTATTTATTTTAATGGCCCACAAGACTTAACCATTGAATTAAAATCTTCAGATAATTTTGAAACTGCAGAAATGGTAGATAATTCAGACACAGTTTATCATTTAAAACGTGCTGTATCTGGTAGCGGTATTTTACTGAGCAATGATGATGGTGTATCTATTCATTTTAAAGGTGGTGAAGGTGTACTTGAGTTAGTCAAAGATCAGCCTATTAATATTACTGAATTTAAAAAATAGATTTTTTGCTGATTTTAGGCATACATAAGGACGAAAGTAATAATACTATTGGTAATTACATAGTCGAAGGCACCAAGCCATCAACTAAAGATAAAGTTATTAATGTTGAAACACAATATTATGAAAATCCAGGACATCATGACTTGAAAGATGGAAATATGCCTTATAACTCTACTAAAGCAATAATTCCTGACAATCATGTAAAATTATGGGAAAACAGTGTAAAAATTGATAGTGATCCAAAAAATAGATGGGCAATTGAAAATAAAGATGGGAAGGTCATTTATCATAGGTTTCAAGATGATGGTAATGGCAATTTCCATTGGAATGGTTCGACAAAAGATATTACGTCCTCAGGAAAGGAACGAAATATCAAGATTTCTGATGTCCCTTCTGACTTGATAAAAATGGTAGATAGCAAATGAATAGAATTGGAAACGATCAAGTTTTTATAGAGTTTGATGGAAATTATCAGAATAGTAATTTCATCCCATTGCGTTTATGTATTGAGGGGGAGTATCTAGGAACTTTAGACTCTCCTACTTATGTGACTAGCTTTATAAATTCACTAAAAAACTTACTAAATGATAATTACTATTATAGCAATGTGATAAATGATGAAAATTGTAAAAAATTTTTCTATCCTAAAGGTTTATTATCTGAGAATTACAGAATCACTTTAGAAGAAACCTTTGATGATTTCAGTAAAAGGGCAGCAAGGAATAATAATACTATTTATTTTACTTGGTTTTTATATGAAGATCATTTTTTTGAATACAAAGATAACATTGTAAATAAGGTAATTTTTTCTAAATGTAAAAGTCTAGATTTACTCAATTTAATAGATGATTTTCTTGAAGTAATTAATTAAGGGGCTGTAGTCGATAAGGCTAAATACCCACCAAAATTAGGAGATGACAACAGCACTCAATGGTCTTTCAGCAGCGATTAGTACAGGGATGGTAACGGTTGCGAAGAAAGGTGGTGGTATTGTTATTGATACTGCTAAAAGTACTAAACGTATTTTAGGGTAATACCCCCATTTTTAATTGAATTAATGGGTAGAAAATCTAAAGCCTTGTTATTGTTTAAAAATAGGTGGACAACCATTTACTGACATATGAGGTCGTTCATGATTATAAAAGTACTGCCAGTCAGTTGTATAGTCCTGCACCTCGCTCAGATCTCGAAATAAATATTGATTTAGACACTCATAACGTACTGTACGATTAAATCGCTCAACATATGCATTTTGCTGTGGATTGCCTGGTTGAGTAAATACATGCTCAATACCATGCTGATCACACCACTTTTCCATCAGCTCACTTATATACTCTGGGCCATTGTCGGTTCTAATGCGTTTAGGTTTACCTCGCCATTCAATAAGCTGATCAAGTCCTCTCAGCACACGTTCTGCTGGCAACGAAAAGTCAATCAATATATCCAATGACTCGCGATTATAGTCATCCATCAATCACGTTGTGAACTCGATAACTACGTCCATCACTGAGTTGATCATACATAAAGTCCATTGACCATGATTCATTCTTAGCTGTCGGTACTGCAAGGGTTTCAGGCTGTTCTCGTTTAATCCGCTTATTAGGCTTGATTCTTAAATTAAGCTCAAGCTCCTTATAAATGCGATAGACACGTTTGTGGTTCCATTTGTATTTTTTAACATTACGCAAATACAGGAAACAAAGCTTGAAGCCCCATGTTTTATGATCATTGGTTAATTGAATCAACCATTCGGCAATCTGTTGATTCTCTTCATCTAAACGAGCTTTATAGCGATAACACGTTTGACTGACTTTAAAAATTAAGCAGGCCATGCTGATTGAAATCTTAAATTGCTCAGTAGCTTGCTGAGCAAGTGACTTTCGCTGAACAGGCCTTAAAACTTTTTTAAAAGTGCATCTTGCAAGATGTCTGACTTTAGCCGCTCATCAGCATACATGCGTTTTAAACGGGCATTTTCAGCCTCAAGTTCTTTAAGCCGCGTCATCATTGAAAGATCCATGCCGCCATATTTGGACTTCCACTTGTAGAATGTAGCAGAGCTCATACCATGTTCGCGGCACAAGTTCGGTATGGGTGTTCCTGCTTCAGCTTGCTTCAAGATACTCATGATCAAGCTGTCTGAATACTTAGATGTTTTCATAGAAAATCTCCTTAAATCAAGGTTATTCGATTTTCTACTTTTAAACTCAATTATTTTTAGGGAGGATTACCTTAGAGCCTGTAAATTATTTTGTGTAAGTTCGATTTTTTAATCGATCATCGAACGTAATCGTAAATCAGTTCATCGCTAAATGATATAAGTAGCGCTGTTGTGCAATATTGGCATTTGAATACTTTTTATGAGGTTCATTCTTCTTGTAATTCTATTACTGAATAAACCCTAAGTGGCCGACTTGGAATAGGAATGAGTGGTAGGGAACGAATAGGAATAGGTGGTAGGTTTATGCAGGAATATGCACCTTATTTTGATCTTTATAATAAAGGTCACTTTTGTACATAAAAATAATGACTTATCTTAATAAATACTGCGCTAGTCTAAATTTTAGACAAAAAAAATCCCACATGGGAATGTGGGAAAACTAAGAAACTACAGCTATGTTTCGTTCATTTATTTTATCGTCATCTGACCGACAAACAGTGGCATAAAATTACTTTTTTAAGTCTATTTTTCACCTTTAACATATCCCATTGGATCCGCATCGAAGTATACGATTTACACCTAGATTATTATTTCCGATCTAACTCTACTAGACCCTGTCTTGCTTTTGTAATGATCAGCTGAATTTCTTCATTTTGCTTTCTCTTTTGTTCAAAATACACATAAATGCCTAGAGAAAATCCCACAGCTAAAATGATCAGCGTCATCATGATAATTGCATTATGATTCATTATATTTAGCCCCTTTAAACTTCCTCACTATTGTGAGATGCAAGGACTATACACAGCAATAACAAAAATGCTCAATTCCAATAAAGAAAATACACTGTTTTTTTTAATTTTATCTAAGAAAAACACTTTATTATTTAACAATATAATAAAAACCAAAATGTAACACGCATTCAAAAAATACGTTAAAATTCAATTATATTTTGTTCTATCTGTCATGATTATATTTTTAAGATATTTTAATTAATTTTCTCTCTATCTCAATTATCAGTCTGTTTAAATAAAAATTGATCTAAAAAACATAAGCTTATTTAAGCCATTACAGCCCGTTTGAAAAATGCTAATCTACAAAAATACCAACACAAATATGTGACGTAGTTAGCATTTTTAATCAATTCTTCAATTTTTTCTTGTGATGTGAAATACAATTTTTTGCATCCAGTGACTAAAAAAACACCAACTTCGATACGCTCCACTGATGCTCAATCATTCTGCTGTTATATTGAAGCTCTGACTAATCTAGATTGAAATGACTTTAAATCACCAAAACTCTGACAATGATGGTTTGATGTTCTTCATTTTCCTCAATCAACTGTAAACGCTTTTGTTCTTTACTCACCACTTTAAAGCGCAAGTTTTGATATTCAATAATGCTTGGAATTTGGTCAAAATATTGTGCATCAGCATCAATTTCATCCTCAAATAATGATGTACCAAGTTGATAGTCCAAACTTTTTAAAACGATATATTTCATCGTTGTTTTCATCACAGCATCCTTTTTATTACTTTTTGCTTTACTTTTATTTGTATCACCGTTCATGCCACGATTAAACCTATAATTGTAAATTTTGCTGTATTTATAGGCAGTTAAATCGTGAACATTCTTATTTTAGCATTTCACTTTTTGATGTTTTTTCGCACAAGTCGACAAAATTCAGTACACTTGAGCAACTTATTCTATTCACTTGCAGATTTATCATGCTCAAACAATGCTGTGCCATACTTGAACAACGCCAACAGACTGTGGCTTTTATTGAAAGTGCCAGCTCAGGTTACTTATGTAGTCAGTTTTCTATTTATAAAAATAGCGGTGCCAATATTTTACTTGGTGGATTAGTCAGTTACGACCCAAGCATTAAACGTGAGATTTTGCATGTGAATAGTGACTTAATTGCCACCTATACCGCTGAATCCGCAGAAGTCACACAAGCCATGGCAGTTCAAGGCAAAAAACTATTTCAACATGCAGATTTTATTGTGGCATGCACAGGGTTACTGAAACCAGGCGGCAGTGCCACACCAGAAAAACCTGTAGGGACATTTTTTATCGCCATTCATTATCAGCAGCAAACTTTTCAGTACAAATATTTTTTAGATGGCAATCCATTACAACGACTAGAACAGCTCACTCTGTTAGTCGCTCAAGACCTGATTGATCTAATGCAAGATACAAACACTTGTACTGCACCCTGAAGTAAACCTATCTTTTTAAGTCTCTATAAAAATTCTCATGACTGCCCAATTTTAAAAGATAGAGTGTCATGATTTCGTCATCACTCACAGAGTAAGCCAGTAGCACAAGCTGTTTGTCCATTTTGAATTTATAAACAAATACTCCTGCTAAATCCCCCACTTTAGCTTCTCCGATATCAGGATTATTCCAAACGGTTATTACGGCATTATCAACATCTTTTTTCTGCTGCTTGGTTAGTTTTTTCACTGTCCGTTCAAATAAGGGAGTTTGTTGTATATTCATTGAACTCAACCAAAGCTATATGGTGTTGTATTCCCTGCTTTGACATGCGCCATACTAAGCAACAAATCTGCTATATCTTGAAAAGTTAAATCGGGATTGTCTTGTGCGATTTTTCCAATTTTAGCCCAGTACTCAATTTGTTTAGTTGCACTTCTACTTTCAGCCATCCCGTAAATCTTTGCTGATTCAACAATATCGCTGTCGATTTTAACTGCTACATGTGACATTGCTTTTTCCTCATATTAATTATGGAATAAATTTTAGCCAATCATGCAACCATTTACAACCTTAAGAAACAAAATACAACAACCTTCTTTTATGATCAAATATTTAAAAATGCGCTATCGTACGTCCGATCTTTTTTAATTCTCTAACGCTTCAATAATTACTCATTGTATTTTTGACTACCCTCATCCAAACCTCAAAAAAAATAAGGTTCCATTGCTTAACAATGAAACCTTATCTTCAGCCTAAACTGCTGCATCACATGATGTTCATGCACGGTACAGCTTTTTAGACAACCAATTAAGCAGCCGAACGCTCTGCAATTGGTACAACTTTACGCAATTCTGGGCCTGTATAATCTGCACTTGGGCGGATAATACGGTTATCTGCACGCTGTTCCATCACGTGTGCTGCCCAACCTGTTACACGGCTCATCACAAAGATTGGTGTAAATAGTTTGGTCGCAATACCCATAAAGTGATACGCAGACGCATGGAAGAAGTCAGCATTACAGAATAATTTCTTCTCACGCCACATCACTTCTTCACAACGCACCGATACAGGATAAAGTACTGTATCACCTACATCTTGCGCTAAACGCTCAGACCAGATTTTGATGATGCCGTTACGTGGATCATTGTCTTTATAAATCGCATGACCAAAGCCCATGATCTTTTCTTTACGTTCCAACTTGCCTAGCATTTCACGTTCAGCTTCTTCTGGCGATGTCCAATTTTCAATCATTTCCATCGCTGCTTCATTCGCGCCACCGTGTAATGGGCCACGTAATGAACCAATCGCGCCTGTAATACATGAATGCATGTCAGACAAAGTTGATGCGCAAACACGTGCTGTAAATGTTGATGCGTTGAACTCATGCTCTGCATACAAAATTAATGACACATTCATGACTTGTTCATGCAATTCATTTGGTTTTTCACCACGTAATAAATGCAGGAATTGTGCGCCAATTGAATCATCATCCGTATTTTCTTCAATACGCACGCCATCGTGGCTATAACGATACCAGTAGCAAATAATAGCTGGCAAAGTCGCCAAGATGCGGTCTGCTACATCTTGTTGCTGTTCAAATGACTGTTCGGTTTCTAAGTTACCTAGCATTGAAACACCTGTACGCATCACATCCATTGGGTGTGAATCTGCAGGAATACGCTCAAGCACTTCTTTGAGTGCTTGAGGCAATGCACGTAAAGATTTCAATTTTGCTTTATAGGCAGCCAATTGCTCTGAAGTCGGCAATTCACCAAAGAAAATCAAGTATGCAACTTCTTCAAACTGACAGTTTTCTGCCAAGTCTTGAACATCATAACCACGGTAAGTTAAGCCTGCGCCACTTTTACCAACAGTTGAGAGTGAGGTTTTACCTGCCACTTGTCCACGCAATCCTGCGCCTGTGAGTACTTTTCCTTCAGCCATTTTTTAATTCTCCTGTTTGAACAGCTTGTCTAATGTATTTTCAAAAGTATGATAATCAAGGAATTCGTATAATTCTTTACGTTGTTGCATTTTGTCTAAGACATTCACTTGCGTGCCATCTTTACGAATGGATTGCATCACTTCAAGTGCTGCTTTTTGCATAGCACGAGTTGGTGAAAGTGGATACAACACCATGCGAATGCCCTGCTCAGCCAATTCTTCAGTGGTGTAATAAGGGGTATCACCAAACTCGGTAATGTTTGCCAATACAGGTACACCTACGGCATCACATACAGTTTTATACATGGTAATATCAGTCATAGCTTCTGCAAAAATTGCATCTGCACCCGCTTCCACACATGCGCAAGCACGGTCAATAACCGCCTGTAAACCTTCTTTTTGCAAGGCATCAGTACGTGCCATGACTACAAAGTTTGAATCGGTTTTCGCATCAACAGCCGCTTTAATACGATCAACCATTTCTTGCTGGGTTACAATTTCTTTGTTTGGACGATGTCCACAACGCTTTTGTGCAACCTGATCTTCAATATGAACTGCAGCAGCACCCGCAGCAATCATTTGTTTAATACTGCGGGCAATATTGAATGCACCGCCCCAACCTGTGTCAATATCCACCAATAATGGTGTATCAACACGCTCAGTAATACGACGTACATCTTCCAAGACGTTGTCTAAACTGGTCATGCCCAAGTCAGGTAAACCGTAAGAATAGTTGGCAACACCTGCACCAGATAAATAAATGGCTTTATAGCCCACTTGTTTTGCCATCATGGCAGCATAAGCATTTACCGTGCCGATAATTTGTAATGGCTTTTCGACTTCCAAGGCTTGTCTGAATCTTAAGCCCGCAGATGTTTGTTCTGTCATCTTCCTTTCCGCTTTTCTTACTATATTTTTCGAGATTCGAGTATATCGAGAATGCGAGATCACGCCATGGCTTTTTAGAATCTATACTCTAAAACTTTAGTCAAATAATTTTCAAATTTATTGCACAATAAATTTTCGTGATGTTGGTTATTCTTTATTTTTGATAAACACAGCTTTTTAGTACACTAAATAAGCAAAATTTAAACTATTTTCTAAAAATATGGCTTTTTCAGCTCAAATCATGCCATGTGCAAGTACACTTCGACACAGCACGCTGTACATATATTTGTTATAATGACAATCTCCCTTCTATTTAATTGATGATTTTTTACTCAATATGCACGAACTCGCCCATTTCGCTCCTTTAGGTAAAGATATACCACCAACCAAGCGTGGTCATGAGCGATGTGTAGCGTTATTAGTCAGTGCAACTGAGCTATTTTTAGAGCGTGGTTACGATGCCGTATCCTTAGATGATATTGTGCAACACGCAGGCGGTTCTAAAGCGTCGATCTATAAATACTTTGGCAATAAAGAAGGGTTATTCAAAGCTATTTGTGATTATCGCCGTGATAAATTTTTTCAGGATATTCACATTCCCTTTGAACAAATTGATTCAAATTTACGTGGTTATTTGATTCAAACCTTATTGAATTTTTATCATCATATTTTGGAACCAGAAAATGCAGCCTTTATGCGTCTGGTATTAGAGCAAAGTCAGCGCAATCCTGATATTGCCTTACACATACATGAGCGCGGCCCTTTGCATGTGCAACTTTGTATTGCCAAAGTATTGGAACATGCCAGTCAGCAAGGTTTAATTTGCTGTGAACAGCCTATTTATTCTGCACAACTGTATTTCGGTATTTTAAGAAATTTTGAATGGCGTATCATCATGGGTATTCCAAAACAAGAAACAGAACAAGAAACAACCAATTATGTAAGTTATTGTGTAGATCGCTTTCTAGACGCTCATCAAAAAGCTTAGTTTTTTGCAATTTCTGCATCCTATAGTATATTAGCCGATTCCCTTTTTCACTTAACCAACCAACAACTAATTGTTGTTTTTTCTCATTCAGCAATTATTGTGGAGTAACGAATGGCTCTACGTCACTTTCTAACATTACGCGATTTATCGACTTTAGAACTGAATCAAATTTTGCAACGCGCCATTGAGCTTAAGCGTAAACAGCATAACAATGAAGTTTTCCAGCCTTTTCCTGGCAAAGTCATGGGTATGATTTTTGAAAAATCCAGCACCCGAACCCGTGTATCGTTTGAAGCTGGCATGAGTCAGTTTGGTGGTAGCGCGATCTTCTTATCATCACGTGACACACAATTAGGTCGCGGTGAGCCAATTGAAGATTCTGCACGCGTCATTTCAAGTATGCTTGACATTGTGATGATTCGTACCTTTGGTCACGACATTGTAGAACGCTTTGCTTCTTACTCTAAAGTTCCTGTGATCAATGCCTTAACTGACGATCATCACCCATGCCAACTCCTTGCAGACATACAAACCTATGTTGAACACCGTGGTTCAATTGAAGGTAAAACTGTGGCGTGGATTGGTGATGGCAACAATATGTGTAACTCATATATTGAAGCAGCACACATGTGGGGCTTTAATTTAAAAATTGCGACACCGAAAGGTTATGAGCCAGAACAGCGCTTCCTGTCTGAATTTGCACACTGCGTAGAATTGGTCGATTCTGCTGAGGATGCAGCAGTGAATGCTGATCTGATTGTGACCGATGTTTGGGCAAGCATGGGACAGGAAGAAGAACAAAAAATTCGTGAAAAAGCGTTTGCAGACTATCAAGTGAATGAACACCTGATGGATTTAGCACATCCTGATTGTTTATTTATGCACTGCTTACCTGCGCACCGTGGTGAAGAAATTTCTGAAAATATGCTCGATCACAAAAATGCTGTAGTGTGGGATGAAGCAGAAAATCGCTTACATGCTCAAAAAGCATTGGTTGAGTTTTTATTGAATGAAAATCTTAAAAAAGACTAAGCTTTAAAACCCGTCTTAAATATTCGCAAAACTTTGATGAGTTTTGTTACAAACAGCACCAAAAGGTGCTGTTTTTTTATTTGGCTCGCTATAATCTTGAGTTATGGTCTATTTTTCTAAAATTTCTAAAAGAGCCTAGATAAACAATATGATTGATAAAACACTTGCCACAATTACGCTGTGCACTACTACACTGATCGCGAGTGCTTCACTCTATGCCAAAGCCAGTGAATTAGATCAATATTTAGTCCAACAAAAGATTCTAAGTGCAGATTATAAAATTCAAAATATCGTCGCTTTAAATGAAATTTTAGATGTCATTAGTGATGAAGATTCTCGTACTATGCCTTATCAGGTCGATCAAAATACAGTGATTGAACAAAGTACGGCGACAGACAAACAAATCAATATTCGTGGCATGATTATTTCACCTGACTTCACGCAGTTTGTAGAAAGTACGGGTTATAACAATGTCAAAAATATGATTAAACAAAACTTAATTCATAATTGTGAATCTATTTTTGAGCATCAGTTCCAACGGGTAAATCCCTATGTATTGAACTTAAAACTCAGTGCAGAAAAAACCCAGTTTAATGTGCAATTGGCAAATAGCGAGTGCCAATTTAAAGCAGACTGAACTGTATTTAAAACTAAAACAACCTCAGCTTTAAGATTTAATGCCTAAGGTTTAATGCGTAAACCCAAATATAACCTAACGTATTAAACCTTGCGGTTGTAAAATAATGATCAATGCGCCTAAAACTACTATCATTCCACCGAACATATCCCAACGTGTTAAATTGACTTGATCTACATACTTTAACCAAATCAAGGCTGTACAAATATAAATACCACCATAAGCCGCATAAATTCGCCCCGATGCCGCAGGATGTAGAGTCAATAACCACACAAAAGCCGCTAAGGCTAAAATTGTTGGCAGCCATAACCACTGTGATTTCCCCTGATTTAAAATCAAATAAGGAAAATAACAGCCTAATATTTCCATAACTGCCGTAACAAAAAACAAGAACGTTGTGCTGGCAATTTTAGTGATCTGAAAATCCATAAATCCTGTGTGGTCTCTCTTTTAGCAGTAACGATTCAAGTTCACGCATCTGCGAATTCATAAAAAATAACCCATTGTTCAACATGGGTTATTTTCAAAATTCAAATAAGGATTGATTAGGCTGGTTCAGCCGTTTGATCTTCAAAGACTTCAAGTTTCAAACCGACTGCCTTACCGTTCTCTTTCTTCACAGAAACAGCCACATTACCGCCCTGTTCTGCAAGTTCACCAAACAGAATCATTTCTGCCAATGGCTTTTTCAAGTGTTCCTGAATCAGACGTTGCATTGGACGTGCGCCCATTAAGCGATCATATCCATGCTCAGCCATCCATTCACGCGCATCTTGATCAACCTCAAGAATGACTTTTTTATCATCCAACTGCGCTTGTAATTCAGTCAAGAATTTATCCACTACATTTTCAATTACTGTAGTAGGTAAAGCTTTAAATTGAATGACCCCATCCAAACGGTTACGGAACTCAGGTGAGAAGGCTTTTTTCATCGCTTCTTGGTTGTCATTACTGTTGTCTTGATCCATGAAACCAATGCTCACGCGGGAAATACTTTCCGCACCAATATTAGTGGTCAGAACCAAAATCACATTACGGAAGTCTGATTTACGACCATTATTATCGGTCAATGAACCATGATCCATAATTTGCAGCAATAGGTTAAATACATCATGATGCGCTTTTTCAATTTCATCCAACAACAACACACAATGCGGATTTTTATGAATCGCATCGGTGAGTAAGCCACCCTGATCAAAACCGACATAGCCTGGAGGTGCACCAATTAAACGTGAAACGGCATGGCGCTCCATGTACTCAGACATATCAAAGCGAACCAATTCCACACCCAACAGTTTTGCCAACTGCTTGGTAACTTCGGTTTTACCAACGCCTGTCGGGCCAGCAAATACAAAACTACCCACTGGTTTGTCTGGTGTTTTTAAACCAGCACGTGACAGTTTAATTGCTGATGCTAACGCTTCAATAGCTTCATCTTGACCAAAGACCACACGTTTTAAATCACGCTCAAGATGTTCAAGTACAGTCTTGTCATCTTTCGATACGGTTTTAGGTGGAATACGTGCAATTTTAGAGACGATATCTTCAATGTTTTCTACTGTGATTAAAGTATCATCTTGCTCAGCTCTTAAACGGCGCTGCGCACCTGCTTCATCAATCACATCAATGGCTTTGTCTGGCAAGAAACGGTCATTGATAAATTTGGCCGATAACTCTACCGCAGACACCAATGCTTTATCATCATATTTAACATGGTGAAATTCTTCAAATTTCGATTTTAAACCACGTAAAATATCAATCGTTTCTGAAATTGAAGGCTCATTCACATCAATTTTTTGGAAACGGCGTGAAAGTGCATGGTCTTTTTCAAATACCTGACGATATTCTTGGAATGTCGTCGAGCCAATGCAACGCAAAGTACCATTTGCCAACGCAGGTTTAATTAAATTTGATGCATCCATAGTGCTACCCATGCTTGAGCCTGCACCAATAATCATGTGGATTTCGTCAATAAATAAAATGGCATCAGGTTTCTTTTTCAAGGCATTTAACAGTTGTTTTAAACGCTTTTCAAAGTCACCACGGTATTTTGTACCCGCTACCAACGCACCGATATCCAAACTATATACTTCGGCATTTTCGAGTGGTTTTGGCGCTTTACCATTCACAATCAGCCACGCCAGACCTTCGGCAATAGAGGTTTTACCCACGCCTGGATCACCCACCAACAATGGGTTGTTCTTACGACGACGGCATAGAATTTGTGCAGCACGCTCAATTTCTTTTTCACGCCCAATTAACGGATCGGTTTTACCCTTTTGCGCTTCAGTATTCAAATTTAGCGTGTAAAGCTCTAACGGGCCAGCATTGGCAGAGCTTGAACTTTCGCTATCTAATTCTTCAACCTCTTCCTCCGCTTGCGTTTCGTCTTTACGTGTACCGTGCGATAAGTATTGCGTTAAGGTCAAACGGTTAATTTGATGACGCTTGAGTAGATACACGGCAAATGAATCACGTTCAGAGTACATTGCCACTAAAATATCTGCGCCTTCAACCGTACGGTCACCACCGCTAGATTGCACATGGAAAATACCACGCTGCAAAATGCGGTCAAAACTTTCGGTCGGGTGCGGTGCCTGATCGTTATTTTCAGCAAGTTTAGGGGTATGTTGTTCTACATATTCTTCGAGTTCTTTACGCAGCACAATAACATCTGCACCACACGCCTTGAGTGCATTGACTGCCGAATCATTGTCTAATAAAGCCAATAATAAATGTTCAACCGTTAGAAACTCGTGTCTCTTTTGACGAGCCATGCTAACAGCCAAACGTAGTGATACTTCTAATTGACGACTGAGCATGTAACCCCCTTAATCTTTAGGCTCAATCTGACAAAGTAATGGATGACCTTGTGATCGAGCGTAATTATTGACTTGGTTCGCTTTCGTTTCCGCAATATCCCGCGGATAGACCCCTGCGACACCTTTTCCTTCATAGTGTACAGTTAGCATTACTTGAGTCGCTTGGTCAAGATTCATTGCAAAGTATTGTTGTAAAATTTCAATTACAAAGTCCATTGGGGTGTAATCATCGTTCATTAAAACGACAACATATAAAGGTGGGCGTTTTAATTGTGGCGGCGCAGTTTGTACCGCAATATCACCATCATCTTCATGTCCTGCATCATCCACACTTAAACGCGGGGTTAAATGCCAATCGACATAGCCAGATTGATAAAAAGTGGTTTTAATTTCATTTAAACAGATGGATCTTTTTTGGGTTCGCATAAGTTTTACATATCACACATTATTGAGCGCTAGCTTCTGCTTGTGGAATTTCAGAAATAAAGGCAGAATCTGCCTCCACGGCTTTGCCTTTGCTCCAACTGAAGCGTTTAATCACAGGAGTTGCGCCATTTAAACGGACTTCAATAAAGTCTGGATTAAAGCCTTTAGGCATGCTCCAGCGCCCTGTTAAACGCTCATAATTATCAAAATTAAAATTGCTGTCTTCCATCGGAACAACCAGCACTTCTGTGCCTTGAATTAAACGCAGTTCTACCGTACCACTTGCACGTCGCTTGTTTGGACTCACTTGTACCAAATCGACCTGATATTCATAAGCATTGTCTGGTAATGGTTTCACCCCAAGATTTTGCACGGTCAGGCTTAAACCACCACGTTGACGCAAAACTTCACGATAAATCGCACTCATGCCTTCAGTACGTTGCTTATCTTCAGTTGCTTGAGTGAAAGCTTGATACAAATCATTGGAGTTACTGACCGCAACATCGCGTTCTTGAACCGCAGCATTTAAGCTCTTATTCAGACTTTCCAAACGCGTTTTTTGTTCTTGCACCACTTCAACCAGTTGTTCTGCATCGGCATCGTAACCAACCACAGTTAAGCCCTGACGATGCCCGACTGAATAGCCCAAAAAGCCACTACCTAAAATTAAAATGGCAGCACCAATTGCCAAAGGCGCATTGCTTTCAAGAAATGGCTTTTTTTCTGGCGGTGTAGATGAGGGTGTCATGCTTGAATTCGACTGTGACGTGGTTTCTGTATCGGTGTTATGCATCGTCATCTCTTGTTTTGATTCATTCAAAGCACACATTTAAATCGAAATCTAAATGTGTGTGAAGTTGAAAAACGTGTTCTTATGGTAATAAACCAATCACCTCAAGTCCTGCATGTTCTGCAAAACCAAACATGAGGTTCATATTTTGTACTGCTTGCCCTGCTGCACCTTTCACCAAGTTATCTTGTGCCACCAAAAGTACTAATTTTTTCGGTTGTGGCTTATACAATGCGATACGCAACTGGTTAGCGCCACGTACTGAGCGTGTTTCTGGTGAACTGTTGGCTGGCATGACATCTACAAACTGTTCATTGGCATAAAACTGCTCATACAGGCTTTGTAAATCTGCTGCATCACCTGCATCAGTTAAATCTACATAAATGGTGCTGAGCATACCGCGAATCATAGGTACTAAATGCGGTACAAACACAATGTGATTAAACACATCTTTTTGACCCGAAATATTTTCCAATGCTTCTACAATTTCTGGATGATGACGATGCCCCGCAACGCCATAAGCCTTAAAGTTGTCGGCATTTTCAGAGTAAATCATGCCCAAACTGGCTTTACGCCCTGCACCAGATACACCCGATTTTGCATCAATAATAATACTTTCAGGTTTCACTAAAGCTTCAGCTTGTTTAAATAATGGCGCTAAACCAAGTTGCACTGTGGTTGGATAACACCCTGGGTTACCAATCACCTGTGCTTGTTTAATTTGTTCCCGGTTGAGTTCAGACAAGCCATAAACTGAATCTTTTAAAATGTCTGGGCAAGCATGTTGCATGCCATACCATTTTTCAAACTGTGCTAAATCTTGCAAACGGAAATCTGCTGCTAAATCGACTACTTTGGTATTGGCTGCAACAAGTTCCGCAGCATGTTGCATGGCAACGCCATGCGGTGTAGCAAAGAACACCACATCACACTGTTTTAATTCTTCGATGTTTAAATCTGAGTAGCATAGGTTTGTGTGCCCACGCAGGCTTGGGAACATATCATCTACACGGCGACCCGCTTCTGTACGTGAAGTCAGTACATTTACTTTTACATTTGGGTGTCGTAGCAAAAGACGCAATAATTCAACGCCTGTATAACCTGTACCACCGACAATACCAACTGAAATCACGTGCATTACCTCAATTCAAAAGCATGTTTAAGCTAACGCTATAGTATGACAGGAAGTTTTGGTTTTCTAAACTGTTTTACTAGGGTTTTGGGGCTTTTCTTTATTCTGTTGATTTTATAAAAGATGATTTGGATTGTAGTCAATACGTGCAACACCTTTGCATTGTAGTCTTATCATGTGGGTGTTGGCTTTTTTATTGATACCACCACCAAGGCAAAGACGTTGTTTTTAACTGCTTGCGATGCTGCAAATAGTGCGCATCATGCCGTTGTACTTCAACCCAAAATGCAGGACTATGATCAAAATGTCGTGTATGCGCCAACTCATGCACAGCAACATATCGCACAATTTGTTCAGGAAACAACACCAAGGCGCTATTGAGCATAATATGCTGTTGCGTACTGCAACTGCCCCAACGGGTTTTCGGTTGACGAATTGCGCACTGTTTAAATGGCAAAGCAATTTCACGGCTGACTGTTTGCAAATACATCGGCAACATTTGTTTGGCATAAGCAATAACAAAGGCTTTTAAATATGCTGCAGGTTGACGGTCACTGACCCAAAGACAATGCTGTTTTAAATCTAAAATAAAACTGTGTTTTTGTGTTTGATAATGAATATTTAAAGGCTCAGGCAAATTAAAAAGTGATAACTGATTTGGCAATTCACGCTGCACAAGTCCTTGCTGTGCTTGCTGTTTATGCCAAGTTTCAATCATCCACTGTTCAGATTGTTGCAAAAAATCCTGAATTTGTCGCTGAGTGCAATATTTCGGCACAGTTAAGCGAATTTGATTCGGCTCGACACGTAACCGTAAACGTGTTGCTTTTGCATGTGGTGTAATTTGAATTTCAGGTAAGTCAGACAATGTCATTGTTGTTCTTTTATTAAATCCTCCCTGACCCTCCTTTAATAAAGGAGGGAGAAAAGCCCCCTATTAAAAACAAGGGGCTTGGGAGACGAATTAAACCGCAGTACGTTCTTCAATGCCGTTATTGGTCGCTACAATTGCAATATCAGCTTTATTGATGGCAAAAATACCATTGGTCACAACACCCGGAATATCATTCAAGGTTTTTTCTAATTCCAACGCATTTAAAATATTTAAATTATAAATATCTAAAATCACGTTACCGTTATCAGTCACCACACCTTCACGGTAAGCAGGATCGCCACCTAAAGCCACAATTTTACGTGCTACCGCAGAACGAGCCATTGGAATGACCTCGATTGGCAATGGAAACTCACGTCCTAACTGCTCTACCCATTTTGAATCATCGACAATACAGATAAACTTACGTGCAATAGAAGCCACAATTTTTTCACGGGTCAACGCTGCGCCGCCGCCTTTAATCATGTGCATGTGACGGTCAATTTCATCTGCACCATCAACATAAGCATCTAAACTGCCCACAGAGTTCATATCGACCACTTCAATACCAAGTTTCTTTAAGCGCTCCGCAGTCGCTTCAGAACTTGCCACAGCTGCTTCTAATTGTAATTCAGGCAATAAATCAATCAGGAAATTCACTGTACTGCCTGTACCTACCCCCAAAATCCCGCCTTTAGGCAAATGTTTTAATGCTGCTTTGGCAGCCGCTTGCTTCTTTTCATCTTGGGTAGCATACAGACTCATGACTTCACTCAACTATTTTTGACATTTGTTGCCGATTTTACAGCGCAAATGTGCAGGGGTTTGTTACAATAACCCCCTATTTTAAACTGTTAGATGGAAGATTAACATGCTGTCTCGTTTGGTTCGACAAATTTTACAAGCAACGGTCTACGATGTTGCAATCGAAACCCCACTCGACGCAGCGCCACGAATTAGTGAAAAACTGAACAATAACATTCGCTTTAAACGTGAAGACTTACAACCTGTATTCTCTTTTAAATTGCGTGGTGCGTATAACCGTATTAGCCAATTACCCAAAGACCAACTTGAACGTGGTGTAATTACTGCCTCTGCAGGCAACCATGCGCAAGGTGTAGCATTGTCTGGGCAAAAACTGGGCATTCGCGCCATTATCGTTATGCCTAAAACCACGCCAGATATTAAAGTACAAGCGGTAAAACGCTTGGGTGGCGAAGTGGTATTACATGGTGACTCATTTGATGTTGCCAACAAATATGCAATTCAACGTGCCCAAGATGAAGGCATGACTTTTATTCCACCGTATGACGATGAATTGGTCATGGCAGGTCAAGGTACGATTGCCAACGAAATTTTGCGTCAATGGCGCGATGTCGAATATGTTTTCGTTGCTGTTGGTGGTGGCGGTTTAATTGCAGGTGTTGCAGCCTACTTGGGCGATGTCGCACCGCATGTCAAAGTCATTCCTGTAGAATATGATGAATCGGCTTGCTTAAAAGCGGCTTTTGAAGCCAATGAACGGGTTATTTTGCCGCAAGTGGGTTTATTTGCCGATGGTACTGCTGTCGCACAAATTGGTGAGAAACCGTTTGAAGTTTTACAACTACAAAAATCAGATCAATCAGGCCCAATTGTTGAGCGCGATGTAGTTTTGGTGAATACCGATGAAATCTGTGCGGCAATTAAAGACACCTTTGATGAAAACCGCAGCATTGTAGAACCTTCAGGTGCAATGGCTTTGGCAGGCATCAAAAAATATGTCGAGCAACACCAATTGCAAAATAAAAATATTGTGTCAATTGTCTGTGGCGCAAACATGAACTTTGACCGTTTACGCTATATTGCGGAACGTACTGAACTCGGTGAACATAAAGAAGCAATTTTTGCCGTGACCATTCCAGAAGAAAAAGGTGCGTTCCTTAACTTCTGCCGTGCGCTGCAAGGTCGTAATATCACCGAGTTTAACTACCGCGCCAGCGATGCTACTGCTGCACAAGTCTTTGTCGGCATCAGCTTAAAATCTGGTGAAAAAGAACGCCACGATATTTATGAGTTACTCAAAACCCAGTACGATGTTGATGATTTGTCGGATGATGAAGTAGCAAAACTACACATTCGTTATTTGGTCGGTGGTCATGCCGATATTGAAAATGAACGTCTATTCCGTGTGGAATTTCCAGAGCGTCCGGGTGCATTACTGACTTTCTTGGAGCGCTTAGGCCCAACCCATAACATCACCCTGTTCCATTACCGTAACCACGGTGCAGCGGAAGGTCGTGTATTGGTCGGTTTAGAAGCTTCGGATGCCAAACAGAACCCAGATGGTTTAATTGAAACTTTGGAAAAGATCACTTATCCATACCAAGAGATTACTAATAACTTGGGTTATCAGCGTTTCTTAAAATAACCGATCACACATCTCAATAAGTGCAAAAAACCGCTGATTTCAGCGGTTTTTTAGTCATATTGCTACAGTATAGAGCCCTAAAATATTTTAGAATATTGGAAGAATAATATAATTTTTCAGGATGATGCTATGACACAATTTGCTGTCATTGGTTTAGGTAGCTTTGGTGCAACTGTGGCGACACAATTGGTCAAACTCAACCATGATGTCATTGGGATTGATAGCAATAAAAAGTTTGTAGAAAACATTGCCGATCAAATTACCCATGCGGTGATTGCCGATGCAACCGATGAACACGTTTTGGAAGAACTGAATATTCAAAATTGTGATGCAGTGGTGGTCGCCATTGGTGAAGATATTGAAGCCAGTATTTTGTGTGTCTTAAATTTAAAGAATTTGGGTATTTCTAAAATTTACGTTAAAGCCAAAAGTAAAGCGCACACCATGATTTTGACCCACTTGGGCGTAAGTAAAATTATTCACCCTGAAGAAGATATGGGCGTTCGCATCGCGCAATCGCTGAGTTATCCGATGGTGAGTCGTTATATGAGCCTAAACGACAACCACTATATTGTAAAAGTAAAAATTAAAGACAACTTGCATGGCACGCGCATTCATAGTCTGATGTCACATGCACCCGAGGTTAAACTTTTACTGTTTAAACGTGCCGAAACGATTTTCTATACGCTTGAATCCAATTTAATGCTACAAACAGATGATATTTTGGTGGTTGAAGGACAACTTGAACCATTAAAACGCTTATCTAAACAATTTAAGTCAGAATGAAAAAAACAGCGAAACAACCAATCAAAACTGTCAATTTAAGCCCACCCAGTCTTTTGGCACTGGGCTTTTTAAGCTTTATTAGCATTGGCACAATCTTGCTGAAACTGCCCATTTCCCATCATGGCGAGATGAGTTGGATTAATGCCTTATTTACTGCTACATCTGCAGTGACGATCACTGGATTGTCTGTAGTGAATATTGGCGATGCTTATACCGTATTTGGGCAAATGGTCATTATGTTGTTGTTACAATGTGGTGGCTTAGGTTTTATGACTTTTGCGATTTTAGCGGTTTTAAGTTTGTCATCCAAAATTGGTTTAAAACAACAAATCATGGCGCAAGACACCATTGGGCAAACCAACCTGTCTAAAGTGTCGATGACCATTAAAAGCGTGTTGCTCTACTCATTGTTTTTTGAAGGGATTGGCACGGTTATTTTAACCTTGGCATGGATGCAGGATTATCCATTTAGCGATGCATTTTTCTATGCGGCTTTCTATAGTGTTTCAGCCTTTAACAATGGTGGATTTTCATTATTTCCCAATAGCTTAATGAGTTTTGCAGATCAATACCTGATTACCTTAACTATTAGTATGCTGTATATCATTGGCGGTATTGGTTTTGTGGTACTCATGGATATTAAACGTGCCAAACGCTGGAAAAAACTCTCACCCAATAGCAAGCTGATTTTATCGACCATTGCTGGTTTAAACTTTGTGGCCTTTCTGCTGATTTGGGCGATTGAAGCCAATAATCCACATACCCTTGCAGCCATGAGTATTGGCGATCAAGCCCTCAATGCATGGTTTCACGCTACCGTTCCTCGCTCATCAGGCTTTAATAGTCTAGATGTCGCAAGTATGCAAAATAGCTCGACCTTGCTCACCATGCTTCTGATGTTTATTGGTGGTGGTTCGCTCAGTACCGCAGGCGGTATTAAAGTTGGCACATTTATTATTGTCATTTTAAGTGTGATCAGTTTTTTAAGACGTTCAGATGAGGTGCGTGTGTTTAATCATGCTGTACCTGAACGTACCACCTTTAAAGCTTTGGCGGTGATCAGCATCACAGGTATGTTAATTTGCCTCGGTTTGTTTAGCTTACTTGCCCTTGAACCGAAACTGAATTTTTTAGACCTGTTGTTTGAGGCTGTATCTGCAGCGTGCACGGTGGGTTTATCCCGTGGTGTTACAGGTGAATTACAACCTGCCAGCTTAATTATTTTAATGTTGTTGATGTTTGCAGGTCGTTTAGGGCCGCTGACTTTGGCTTATTTAATCGCCACACCACAAAAAAGCCGACTTAAACATCCAACCGCAGATATTCAAGTTGGATAAAAGCTGGATACGATCCGACTTCAAAAACAAACGCCAATCTTCAAGATTGGCGTTTTATATTCAGCGAGCAATAATGAGAAATCAATCTTAATCTAACCCGAATTACGGATAAGAAAAGCCCTTGAAAAAAAGGTAGTTAGAGCCATTTAGAAAGTTACGACACAA
>NZ_NOZT01000016.1:0-61184 GCF_002412355.1 Acinetobacter sp. YT-02 | reverse complement strand
GCGTTGGAAATTTGAGAGGATCTGCTCCTAGTACGAGAGGACCAGAGTGGACGAACCTCTGGTGTACCGGTTGTCACGCCAGTCGCATCGCCGGGTAGCTATGTTCGGAAGGGATAACCGCTGAAAGCATCTAAGCGGGAAGCCTACCTCAAGATAAGATTTCCCCGAGGCTTTATGCCTCCTAAAGAGCCGTTGAAGACTACGACGTTGATAGGTTGGATGTGGAAGCATAGCGATATGTGAAGCTGACCAATACTAATTGCTCGTGAGGCTTGACTATACAACACCCAAACAGTTGTATATAAAGCATCAATTGATTTCATATTGATCTAACGATCAGACGAAAACTTGATTTAGTGAACGCTAAACAATAAAATTCAGACCCAATAGCCAACCTGTTAATAACTCATTTGGAACAAAGTAAGGCATTACATGCAAAAGCAGAGTAACTAAGACCCGAACAAGTCCATAAACAGTTGTGCTGGCGACCATAGCAAGAGTGAACCACCTGATCCCTTCCCGAACTCAGAAGTGAAACCTCTTCGCGCTGATGGTAGTGTGGGGTTACCCATGTGAGAGTAAGTCATCGCCAGCTCATTATTCAAACACCCTCAACTAGCGTTGGGGGTGTTTTTTTATGTAGAAAAGAAAATATTAAAAACTATAAAAAGTGAAGGCAAAATAAAACCATCAGATGATGATGGTTTTATTACGGCTTAGATAGAAGATTGATTTAAGCGAATAATTGAGTAACGGAACACCATAGAATTGCTAAAATCGCAATCGCAACGATAGGTTCTAGTACTTTAGACCAAGTGGGTACAATTGCTTCTACAGGCTCAATATTTTGATGATCATCTTGGGTATGTTGTTGTACCATTTGATTAAACTCCTTCATTGATGCCTCTAATGATAGCTCTTCTTGTGGAATTGGTTTAGAGCCTTTTAGCTCTGTTAGTTCGTTTGTTGACCAAATCCAATCATCAGCCTGACCAGATAAATGCTCGATTTGGCCAAGCAATAACTCGCCTATGCCTTTATTACCAAAATTGCCGGTTTGATCCAATTGCTTGAGCTCTGTGAGTTGTAAGGCTAAGACTTCACTAATATTCTGTTCAAGCTCAGTTTTGGAGAGAGGTGACTGATTGTGTGGAGATGTGGTGAGTCGACGTGCAATTTCCTGAATATATAATTCATCTTGATGATCAATTTCTTGATAAAGTTTTTGGTTGTCTTCTCGCCACAGACTGACCAGTTTGCCTAAGCTCAGCGCATTGATTTCTTGAATATATTGGTCGCGATCAACAGCATTATATTGTTTCAAAAGCGAGGGCTTTTGAAGTTTAATCTGCGCTGCAAAATATTGTACTAAATCAAAAGCCATTCACTACTCCATTGTTTTAATCTAATAATCTAAGGCTTGGTTTTTTCTTAGTTTGTTCGGTTTTTTCTTCAGTCTTTGATTCTAAAGCATCTTGATCATTTTGGATATGTGCATACTCACTTGGATCAAAGAATAAGCCTTGTCCATTCTCTCTTGCATAGATACCTACGACGGCATTCATAGGTACATATAAGTCGCGTGATACGCCACCAAAGCGTGCAGAGAAGGTGATTGCATCATTGCTCATGTGTAAGGCATGCACTGCATGTGGAACGATATTTAGGACAATCTGACCATCCTGAATAAATTGTTCAGGAACAAGCGTATTCGGCTGTGTAGCATCGACCAATAAATGTGGTGTGAGTTGGTTATCACAAATCCATTCATAAATTGCGCGGGCTAAATAAGGACGGGTTGGACTTAAATTGATTTCAGATTCAGACATAATATGCTCTTTAAGTATGAATTAAAAATTCTTGATAGCGATTTTTTTCTTGCAAAGTCATTGCTTGAGTGAAGGCAGGGCGTGAAAAAATCCGCTGACAATACAGGAAAATTGGACGACAGTGTTGTTGAGGTAATTCTATGCCCATGGCTTTTAGCCGTATAAATAAGGATGCCAGCATGCAATCTAAAATACTGAAATTTTCTGACATGAAATAAGGATAATGCTGAAATAATGGTGTCAGTGAAATGAGTGTATCACGTAATTTTTTTTGTGCAGCGCGCTGTGTTGTGTAATCTAAGCTATCAGGATGACGTAGCATCTGATCGGCAAGTTTGAACCAGTCTTGTTCAAAGCGCCAAATATATTGACGTTGTTCTGCACGTGGCATAGGTGCATCGGCATAAAGTTTATTTTGTCGATAACGATCATCCAGATATTCGGAAATAATCGCAGTATTAAAGAGTTTTAAATCGTTTTCTAGCAGCATTGGAAGTTGATTATACGGATTCAGGCTTGCGAGGTCTTCATCTTCATAATCGACCAAAATCAGTTGATATTTGATTTGTTTTTCGGCCAGAACGTAACGAATCCAATGTGAGCGAAAGTCGTCCGCATGACTGTAGAGGGTAATGCCTTGTAAGGGTGCGTTCTCGACTGACATAATCCGAAATAAAACCAAATGAATAGAATAGGATACTAAACTTAGCCACTAAAATCACCCAGCAAAGCTGATAAAAGTGTATGAGATATTTGTTGATTGGTTTTCAATTTTTGGACTGTATTGAATTTTGATTTTTGGTGTATGTGAATCCGAATTGTTTATCTGACTTAAAATGCTCAGCTCGTTGATTTGCATAAAAAAAAGCCTTGGAAAATCCAAGGCTTTTTTTGTGTCCGATTCGGTAAACGAATTAACGTTTAGAGAATTGTGGACGTTTACGAGCTTTACGTAAACCAAGTTTCTTACGTTCAACTTCACGAGCATCACGAGTAACGAAACCAGCTTGACGAAGAGCAGGTTTTAAAGTGTCGTCAGATGCGATCAATGCACGAGTAATACCGTGACGGATTGCACCAGCTTGACCACCAATACCACCACCAGCAACAGTGATGTAAAGGTCATATTTTTCAGTAGCTTCAAGAAGCTCTAATGGTTGACGTACGATCATACGAGCAGTTTCACGACCGAAATATTGCTCAAGAGTACGGTTGTTAATTACGAGTTTACCTGTACCAGCTGATAAGAAAACACGTGCAGTTGCGGTCTTACGGCGACCTGTACCATAGTTAGTAGCCATGTGCTGTATCCCTTAGATGTCCAAAACTTGTGGCTGTTGAGCTGTGTGAGGATGCTCAGCACCAGCGTACACTTTCATTTTCTTGATCATAGCATAACCAAGAGGACCTTTTGGCAACATGCCTTTTACAGCGCGTTGGAAGATTTCTTCTGGTTTGTGAGCAACTAATTTCTCGAAATTAGTTTCACGGATACCACCAGGGAAACCAGTGTGGCGATAGTATTTCTTGTCAAGTGATTTGTTACCAGTCACTTGAACTTGCTCAGCATTGATGACAACGATGTAGTCGCCAGTGTCAACGTGAGGAGTATAAGAAGTTTTGTGCTTACCGCGTAAACGACGAGCGATTTCTGTCGCAAGGCGACCTAGAGTTTTGCCAGAAGCATCAACAACGTACCAGTCGTGTTGAACTTCAGCTGGCTTAGCGCTGAGAGTTTTCATTAAACCACTACCTATTATAGTTGGTTTGGACTATGGAAGCTGTCCAAACAAAAAGGAGTCCGAATTCTACCTGAGAATGGGTAGAACTACAATGGAAAAGTCACATTTTAAGCGCTATATTTTATCAAGTTTGGTTATAAAAGCAAAATCACCTCTAGCGACCATTTCACGACAGTAAAAATCAGGTATTGATCTTCTTTATCTAGTGCTGTTTTAGCTTTTTCTGTATGGTCGCAGCTAATAATAATGATGAGGACGGATCACTATGTCTGATGATTTAGAACGCATCGCTACAACGACAAAAGCATTAACGACAGAAGCATTAAAGCCGCAACCAAATAAACTGCTAAAATTTATAGCAGGTTTTTTCATCACATTGATTGGTCTGTATGAACTGGCATTTTTGTTGGTAGGTGCAGCTTATGGTACTGATGTATTTGATTTTATCTTAATCTATTCTGTATTTATGCACATCACCTTGCTCCCTTTTATGCTATATGGCATCGGTGGCTTCATCATGTTGAGTCTATCTGATCAAAACTATCGAGCAGTCACTCAACAAGCGCCCAAAATACTATTTATAGGTTTGTTGTTATGTATGGTCGTGATTGGCATTTCGGAATGGGCGCATTAGATGGGCATCTTAGATAGCCGATTTAGATTAGATTGGAGATAAAACAATTTTGCTCAGGATGGCGCTATAATTCAGCTACACCTAGCTATAGTGGATGAAGCTGCATGCGCCCTTTATATGTCACCAGTGGTGAACCTGCAGGTATTGGACCTGATATTTGTCTAAGTCTGGCAGCTCGACAAGATGAGCGTCCAATTGTGGTATTGGCAGATCATCAATTATTACAACAACGCACCGAAATTCTAAAGCAACAAGTCGAATTGATTGAATATTCAGGTCAGCAACAGCCTGCAGCGCTTGGGCAGTTATATGTTGAGCATGTGCCTTTGGCTGTAGATGTTGAGTTGGGGCATTTAAATGCACAAAATGCAACTTACGTTTTGGAGCAATTACGTCGCTCAGCTTCTTATGCAATGACAGGTAAGAGTGTGGGCGTGGCGACAGCACCCGTGCAAAAATCTATTATTAATGAAGCTGGTATTTCTTTTAGTGGGCACACTGAATATTATCAGGAGTTTGCAGGTGTTGCGCGTGTGGTGATGATGTTAGCCACCAAAACCTTACGCGTTGCCTTGGCGACCACGCATTTACCTTTACGTGCCGTGGCAGATGCCATTACCAAAACACGTTTAGAACAAGTAATTGATATTTTGCTGCACGATTTAAAAAGCAAGTTTAAAATTGAACATCCTAAAGTATTGGTCTGTGGTTTGAACCCACATGCGGGCGAAGATGGGTATTTAGGCATGGAAGAAATTGAGGTGATTAATCCTGTGCTGCAAAATTACCGTAATCGCGGTGAAAATCTCAGTTTAAGTTTACCTGCAGATACTTTATTTACCCCAGAAAATTTAAAAGATGCCGATGCAGTTTTAGCGATGTATCACGATCAGGGTTTACCTGTGTTAAAATCTCAGGGCTTTGGTGAAGCAATCAATATTACTTTAGGCTTACCGTTTATTCGCACTTCAGTCGATCACGGCACAGCGCTCTCCCTCGCAGGTACGGGACTTGCGAAAAGTTCTAGCTTGCATGTTGCTGTCGATTTAGCGCTGGATTTAGCACGTTCATAATTTCAGCTTGGAAATCTTTATGTATCAAATTAATGCCCTAAACCCAAAAGATGAAGGGCATCAGGCTCGTAAACGCTTTGGTCAAAACTTTTTGCATGATCAACGCGTGATTGCCAAAATTGTCCGCTCAGTGAACCCACGTCCAGGCGATAATATTGTCGAGATTGGACCGGGTTTAGCGGCATTGACCTCACCTTTAATTGGTGAGTGTGATGCTTTGACTGTAGTGGAATTAGACCGTGATTTGGCCGCAGGCTTACCGGGACGTGTGCCACATCCTGAGCGTTTAACTATTGTAGAAAGTGATGCGCTGAAATATGACTTTACCGAGTTATTTCAGGAAGGGCGCCCGCTACGTGTGGTTGGAAACTTGCCGTATAACATTTCGACGCCGCTTTTGTTTCATCTCTTAGAGTTTGGTGACAAAGTTAAAGACATGCACTTTATGCTGCAAAAAGAAGTGGTAGATCGTATCACGGCTGAACCGAATACCAAAGAATATGGGCGTTTATCGGTGATGATGCAGTATTACTGTAAGCCAACGTTCTTGTTTGAAGTACCGCCTGGCGCATTTAATCCACCGCCTAAAGTGACTTCTGCAGTATTCCGTTTAGAGCCTTATGTGACTAAACCGATTATTGCCAAAGATGAAAAAGCATTGGCACGTTTGGTGGCGCATGTATTTACCCAACGTCGTAAAACATTGCGCAATAGCTTAAAAGGCATGTTGGCTGAAGATGCGTTTGAACGTGCAGGGGTAGACCCAATGGCACGTCCTGAAACTTTAAGTTTGAGTGCATTTGTCGCATTGGCAGATCAGATGGTGAATTAATGGCAGCAATTCGATACAACTATGTCATTGGTGATGTGCAGGGCTGCTTTGAAGCCTTAAAACTGTTATTAAAAGAAATACAGTTCGATCCCGATCAAGATTTTATTTGGTTTGCAGGCGATTTAGTCGCGCGGGGTGAAAACTCGGTAGGTGCTTTGCGTTTTATTAAAAAACTGGTAGATCGTGGCGTTGCAGCAACAGTGTTAGGCAATCACGATTTAACCTTGTTGGCAGGCGCACGTGGCTTAAAGAAAATCAAAGCACAAGACAACACTCGTGATGTGATTGATGCAATTGACAGTGATGATTTGATTGATTGGTTGCGTAAACAACCATTGTGTCTTTTTCCTAATGAAAACACCATTTTAACTCATGCAGGTATTCCACATATTTGGAATGCGGAACAAACCGCAGCTTTGGCAAAAGAAGTTGAGGCGGTGATTGGGCATGAGGACTTTGAGGTAGTGGATGCATTCTTAAAGGAAATGTATGGGGCAGAACCTGCAGTTTGGTCGGATGATTTAGAGGGGCATGCGCGTTTACGTTGTATTACCAACTATTTGACCCGTATGCGTTTAGCCAATGCACAGGGTGGTTTGGAATTCAGCTTTAAAGATGCCTTAGATGATCCGATGCCAGAAGGTTTTAAACCGTGGTTTGAATATCCATCTTTAGCTGCGCAAACACATCAAATCGTATTTGGTCATTGGGCAGCATTGCAGGGACAAACGGTAGCCGACAATATTCAAAATGTGGATGGCGGTTGTGTGTGGGGCAATCAGCTTGTGGCTTATCGTTTGGAAGATCAGCAATTGTTTGCAGTGGATAATCCGCTGGCAGAATGGTAATAACATTCATCTTTAAAATTTAAAAATGTGATGATGAAATGAAAATAGCCACCTATTGAGGTGGCTATTTTTTATCTTGAATTTTATTGAATTCGAATCCAAGTTTGACTGCGACCTAGTGTAGATACACCCATATAAGCACGTAAAGTTAAACGTTTACCTGTTGAGTTGAGGCGAATTTTTGCATCGTAAATACGACCTGCCAATGGATCAATTACGCGTCCTTTTTCGTAATTGTTGCTGTTTTTGACTTGTTGTAAGCCTTTTAAAATATCCATCCCTAAAATAGGTTGGTCGGTATAAGGCGCAGGGCATTTATTACAAAGTTCACGTGGGGTATAACCCGGACGCGGGGTTACTTTCACAATTTTACCCGTATAGGTTTGATTGGCTTCTTTACGAATTTCGATGACAGCTTTGGGTGAGCCTGTTTTATCATCAATTTGTTGCCAAGTTCCTGCTAAATCTTGTGCCATCGCCAAAGTGCTTAGACTGCCGAAGATGACGGCTATTCCTAAAGCCAATTTCTGAATCATTTTATTTCCCTTACTCGGTCTTTGCGGCTAGTCTAATCTGTGAATTAACGGACACAAAGTCCCGAGTATCCAGAAAAAATGACCGATGCGACACTATGCGTTAGATTTTATTGACGAATCCACGTTTGTGTCCGACCAATGGCTGAAATTCCGACGTAACCACGTAAAGTGAGACGTTTATTATTAGACGCCAAACGACCTTTCAGGCTATACATTTTGCCTGTAAGAGGATCTAAAATACGTCCATCTGAATAGTTGTTATTTTCCACATGCTTTAAGCCATGAATAATTTCCAAACCCACCAAAGGTTTGTTGGTATAAGGCGCAGGACAATTGACACACATGGTTTTTGGGGTATAGCCTGGTCTTGGTGTGACTTTGATAATTTTACCCGTAAACGTGCCATTTTCCGCTTTGGTAATTTCAATTAAAGCCTTAGGTGAGCCTGTTTTGTCATCAATACTTTGCCAGATACCCGTTAGGTCTGCAGCAAACGCTGAGCCACTGAAGATTAAGCTTGCAAATATACCCATCCATACATTTTTCTTCATATCATTCCTTTAATTGCCAAAATTGATCACAGAGGTTAATTTAAGATATAAAGCGAGTTGTGGTAGGAGTCAAGCGGTTTGAGAGAAAGTGAATCTTAAAGTTGCAACTAAAATGGTGGAAAAACAATAAAAAATGCCACGAACGTGTGGCATTTTAAGTGAAAAGTAAAGTGATTAATTATTCGCTTTTAATCCAAGTTTGGCTGCGTCCTAAAGCTGACACACCGACATAACCGCGCATGGTCAAACGCTTACCGTTGCTGCTTAATTTGGCTTTGGTGCTGTAAATATTGCCGCTTAATGGGTCAATGATTTTTCCACCAGAGTAGTTCATGCCACCTGTATGTTTTAAGCCTTTGAGTACATCCATGCCTAAAATAGGTTGGTTAGTATAAGGTGCAGGACAGTTGATACAGGTATCTTTAGGGGTGTAGCCAGGACGAGGGGTGACTTTGACAATTTTAGCCGTATAGGTGCCATTGGCTTCCTGACGAATTTCTAAAATTGCTTTTGATGAACCTGTTTTGTCATCAATATTTTTCCAAGTACCCGTAATATCTTGAGCTAGCGCAAAACTTCCTAACGCTGAGCAGATTAAGGCAACGGTGAGTTTCATCTTGACCATGTTCAATGTTCCTTGTTTTTGGCTAACTGGATATTTCATAGTAAAAAGAAAGTTAAAACTCGACAAGTCTAAATAAGTGATTGCTCAGTCACATTTTTTGTAAATACAGTATAAAAGTTGGCAGCCACACTGCGGTAAATACTGCATTGACGGCCATACCAAAGGCGGCATAACGTCCAGCTACGCTACCACGTTGCCAAGCTTGGGCGGTTCCAATTGCATGCGCAGCCAGACCTAAAGCCAAACCAGAGGCGCGTTCATCATTGATGTGTCTTAAGATAAAAGGTGAGAACGCGGCACCTACAACACCTGATAAAATCACAATCAAGACTGCCAGTTGAATTGGGGCTTCCAAAAGCGTGGCGATGTTAATGGCAATAGGCGTGGTTACGGCACGTGTGGCAAAGGCCATAATATCGGCACTAGACATGTGCAAGGCATAGGCCAGTCCCATAGGTAGGGCTACAGCACTGATGCTGGCAAACAGTAGAATACCTAAAATGGCTTTTAGTGGTAAATCGTCATAACGCATGGCGGCCAGAGGAATGGCCAGTGCCACCGTCACATAACCCAATAATTGATTAAAAATAGGGTTGGTTTGTGCCATGTAATTTTCGTAAGGAATCCCAAAAATGTATAACAGCAGCAGCACAAAGAACATGCCAAAGACAATTACAGGAATTTGCGGCACTTTTTGGTTGCAAGGTTTTGCCAGAACATAGGCAATGAGGGTGATTAAAAAACCATATAAAACGGATAACATTTTAATCTCCTACAACCAGCGTTTTGCCATTTTGGCATAGAGCCAAAGTGGAATGAGGGTGCTGATACACAGTACAATCAGAAAGATTGGTATTTGTTTGCCCATGTGGGTCAGCATGATCAGTGAACCTGCGCTAATAGGTAAAAAGGCAAATGCACTTTCTTTCATGATTTTGTTGTTGGTATCGACCAAACGAGCAGGAATTTTGCTGAGTTTGCGCCAAGTAAATAAGACCGCCAATAAACTGAGCAAGCCCACTAAATTGCCAAGTTCTGGGTGATTAAACTGAGTCATGATCCATACTGCGGCTTCACGAAACACAATAATCAAAAGGAGTGTGCCGATCCATGCTGGCCAGTCTATCTGTTTTATTCTGCTCATTTTGATCTTTCGTTAAAATTTCACTTATCACGTTTTAACCGATCTGATCATCAATTTCAAATGCTTCTAACGGACGTTTAAATTGTTCCGCCTGCGCACCTAAAATTTCTTCAATCGGTAAATGTGCCTGTTTAATCAGTTGTTCCAATTTGTGAGGCGCCATATTGACCTGTAGCAGCAATTGTCCCTGATCATCATAGTGTTCAGATTGAATGACGTTCAGTTCATACAGTTGATTGCGCAATTTGCCATAGGCAGGTTGTAGTTTGAGTTCAAATGGCTGAATTTGTCCCATCAGACACTCATGCACGGCCTGTTTTAATAACTCCAATCCTTGGCCTGAATGCGCTGAAACATAAACACGGTCAGGTTGATGCGGTTTGTCATAGACAATTTTAGCTGTTTCACCTGACACATCAATTTTATTGTAAACCCGAAGAATAGGCACATCTGCGCCAATTTCTTTGAGTACGCCTTCCACGGCTTCAATTTGTTCCATCAGGTCGGGGCTGCTTGAATCAATCACATGCAACAGCAAACTGGCTTCTAAGGTTTCTTCCAATGTGGCTTTAAAAGATTCCACCAGTGAGTGAGAAAGGTTGCGTACAAAACCTACGGTATCTGCGAGGACTAAGCGACCAATACCATCCCATTCTAGGCGGCGTAGGGTGGGGTCAAGGGTTGCAAACAGTTGGTCTGCCGCATAGACATCACTTTGCGCCAAAATATTAAATAGAGTAGATTTTCCTGCATTGGTATAGCCTACCAGCGACACGGTAGGAATAGCGGCTTTTTGTCGTGCTACTCTGCCTTGTGCACGGGTTTGACGGACTTTATTGAGTTTGGTTTTTAGTTGTCCCATGCGAATACGCAATAAGCGTCGGTCAGTTTCAAGCAAGGTTTCCCCAGGACCACGTAAGCCGATACCACCTTTTTGACTGTCTAAGTTGCTGCGACTACGCACCAAACGTGAAGATAAATGTTGTAATTGTGCCAATTCGACCTGTAATTTACCTTCGTAAGTGCGGGCGCGTTGAGCAAAAATATCTAAAATGAGTTCGGTACGGTCAACCACACGGCATTGCATCACTTTTTCTAAATTACGTGCCTGTGCAGGACTGAGTGCATGATCAAAAATGACCAAATTGGCGTCGTGTTCTTTGACCAATGCGGCAATTTCTTCGGCTTTGCCTGAGCCAATAAAGAGTTTGGCATCGGGTTTACTACGTTGAGTGTGGACGTGTTGTAAAACTTCTGCACCCGCAGATTCAGCCAAGAGCTGAAATTCTTCGGCATCTAGGTCTTCTAAAATTTGGACAGCGACACTGACCAGTACAACACGCTCGCCATCTTGATGTGGCACAAAATTTTCCACTCAGCGCAATCTCCATGCTAAAGCTATATTCTAGTAGAAAAAATGTTTGTGCAGGGAAATAGATGATTGGATTTTTCCTGCGCCCTGATTTGATGCTATATCAACGTATGTAAACTCAATTATAAGGATGACCCCAATATAGAATTTATCTATTTAGATTTTGCCAAAAGTCGCATGTTTGCATGCAGGTTTCGGTTTTTATTATCAATGCAAGTTCAGATTGAACAGTATAGAATGAGCAAAATATAGACCTTTATACGTTGTTTTGCGTTTAACAATTAGTGATGACCCTATGAACCCAGCTGTTGAAACTCACACATCTCCAATTCATGGTTTTGCAAAGCTTGCTTTGTATAGCAAAAAAGTTCTGGCAACGGCTGGCGCGATTGGTGAAGGGTTCTATTTGGTCTATCGTCATCAATTGTATAAAGACACCAACAATCCGAACAATACGCGCTATGTGCAATATTTTTGCCGTCAATTGTGCAAAGTTTTTAATATTGAAGTGCAAATTCATGGTGAAATTCCGCATGACCCTGCGCTATGGGTCAGTAATCATATTTCGTGGTTAGATGTAGCGGTATTGGGTTCTAGTGCGCGGGTATTTTTTCTGGCCAAAGCTGAAATTGAAAAATGGCCGTTATTGGGTAAGTTAGCCAAAGGTGGGGGGACGCTATTTATTAAGCGTGGCTCTGGCGATTCAGTCAAAATTCGTGAACAAATCACGCAATTTTTAAAACAAGATATTCCTGTATTATTTTTTCCTGAAGCGACCACGTCAGATGGAAGCAAAATTAAAAAAGTGCATGGTCGTATTTTAGGGGCAGCAATTGAAGCCAAACGACCTGTGCAAATTTGTCTGATTTGTTATGTGAATCAGCAAGGTGAGTTAGATACTGTTGCGCCGTTTATTAATGACATGACCTTTGTTGATCATGTGAAAGATGTTTTGGAAATGCCGAAAGTGACAGCGCATTTAATGGCGTTACCTGCAATTGTGGTAGAAGGGCACGATATTGAATCTTTAACTGCTGTGGTACAGGAACGCATGACAGAAGGTTTGGCTGAGTTGCATCGTCAGGTATTAAAACCACAAGTGCTGACATCATAAAACATGCTTAGGCGCATCTTCATGTTAAAGATAGCCTAAGCACATCACATTTTTTTAAGAATAATGGTCATCATCCAACAGCTTCAATATTATGTTGCTACATAAAGCCTTCAATTGGCAGCCATGAGGTAATTTTCATTGCCGCACGTTGATACCATTTCATCCCTGGTTCTTTTTTCAGAATTTGAGTTTCGCCTTGTGGATTTTTCATCTGCCATTGAATGTTTTGCTGTGCATCCAAAACCAGTTTATAAGCATATTTGGACAAATTGACATCCATGGTGTGGTGAACTGCGCGAGCCAATGGCGGACTGTTTAAAATCACCCCAATTTCAGTATTTAAATATGCCGAGCGTGGGTCAAAATTAAACGAACCAATAAATACCTGTTTTTCATCCAATGCCATGAGTTTGGCATGTAAACTAGAACGGCTTAAACCTTTCATACTGACTTTGGCTTTTTTGGAAATTTCGTGCGTATGTGTGTTTAGGTTTTCCATTTCAGGTCGCGCCAAAAACTCATACAGCTGCACGTTATTTGCCAATAAATCTTCTCGATATTTGGCGTAAAAAGCATGCACCACAGGAACATCGTTGGCTTTAAAGGAGTTGGTCAGTACGCGTACCTGAACGCCATCATCCGCCAAGTCTTTTAGTTTTTCTGCCCCCGATTGTTCAGGGACAAAATACGCAGAAATAATATCGACACTACTGCTTGGCTTCTCTAAATGCGTCAGCAATTGAAAGTTGAGATGTTCTTCTTTTGAGGCGCGGTCTTTAATTTTACTCGGCGCATCTTTGACCACTTCAGCACTGACCCAATCGAACTTAATACTATGCGTCATCCACTGTTCAATCGCTTTAGAACGAGTCACCAAATCTAAATAATTTTGTACGGTGGCTTCTTGATCGTGCTGTTCTAATTGCTGTTTTAAGCTTTCATAACGCAAGGTGTAATGTTGTGGATTGACCAATTGCTTGACTGAATAAGCATAGTCATCATTCCAGTATTCATCAAAAGAGTGAATAATTTCATCCGAAGCCGAGCCGACTAACATCACATCGACATCAGAAAATTGATAATTGTCGCTGACGTTATAGTATTGATTGCTCATATTGCGCCCACCAATCAGAGAAATTTGGTTATCGGCAATAAAGCTTTTGTTGTGCATACGACGGTTAATACGCTTCAAATCCAAAATCATGTCCATGGCACGATAATGTCGAAAGCGATATGGATTATACAGTTTGATGTCGATGTTGACGTGTTGATCGAGCGCGAGATAAATGCCTTCCATTTTTTTGGCATTGTTATCATCGACCAATAAGCGGACTTTCACCCCACGATCTGCCGCACGAATAATGGCGTGTAGTGCAAGCGCGCCAATTTTATCGTTATCCCAAATATAATATTGTAAATCTAAAGATTTTTCTGCTTTATTAATCAGATAGATACGTGCTGCTAGGGCTTCGAGCGGATCATATAGGACATGATAACCCGTAAGCTGCGGATATTTTTCGCGTAGCGGCAGTACAATTTTGGCCAAACTGGTTTGATCGGTTGGGGTTTCAAACGCCATCTGGATCGGATGTTCAATCTGTTTGGGCAGCGTGCTACAGCCTGAGAGTGTCAAAACGAAGGCGCAACTCAGCCACAAGACGTTGTGCCGAATATTTTGAAATGGAGCGGATGAGCTGCGGTTTGCCAAATTAAATTCCTTTTTAGCACGAGGAGCAAATAAGTTAAAAATAGGGTTTGAGTATAATTGTCAGCTATGAAAAGATAAATATGACAATGGTGTGTAGACGACGAGCAAAGCCACTGTGTTGCTATCTAAATGACAGCAACATTAAGCAGTTGTAGTATGACGTAACAGAGAACAATTATGTGGAACAATGATTCGGTGGTGTTGTATTTCTATATTGGCATGGCAATTTTAGCGGTGTGGGCGGTTTCGCAAGCATGGCGCAGTCAGGCCAATACCGAAACCATTCATCCGTTCAAAGCTTTTGTGCATTTATTGGCATTTTATTTGTCTTATCTGTTGCCGCCATTGGTGTTCTTTAGTGTCTATGCTGGGATGCAAGGCTATTATTCTGTTCACGAAGCGATTTTTGTATTTGTGGTCAGCGCCGTATTAAGTTATGCACGTTTTATAGAACCGCATTTAATTCAGGTAAAAACTACTAAATATCAGATTCATGCAGACCGCCGTTTATTAAAGCCTGTCAAAATTGCCTTAATTGCAGATTTACATATTGGTTTGTTTTCTGGGCATGAACGTCAGCTCAAGCAAATTGTGAAGAAAATCAATTTGCAAAACCCCGATATTGTGGTCGTGGCAGGAGATTGGACCTATGAACCTGAAAATAAACTGGCTCAGGAACTTGCCGTATTAAAAGAGATTTGTGCGCCAGTGTATTCGGTCAATGGGAACCATGATGAACAGTACCCAGGTCCGCCTATTCAAGAACTTTTACAAACGGCTTTGGCACAAAATAATGTAATTGATATTGAAGGGAAGATTGTCGAGTTTGACGAGTTCCGTTTGTTGGGTATTGGCGATTTGTGGGCAGGTAAAACCGACATGCGTTATATGCCCGATTTACCTCAAGACAAGCCGTGGGTGTTGTTATCACATAACCCAGATACAGTAGATATGGTACCTAAATTACCAACTCGTCCGCTGATGTTGGCAGGACATACCCATGGTGGGCAAGTTGAGTTGCCATGGTTAACCGATTATGTGATGAAAAAAGTATCGATTTTAGGGCATAAAAAAGGTTTATATCGGCATGATCATGCCGATGTATTTGTGACTGTAGGGACAGGAATGGTCGGTGTTCCTTTTCGTTTTGGTGTGCCGCCCACGATTGATATTATTGAATTATTGTAAGCACCGTCACCATCGCCTACATGAAAAAAACCAGCCGAGGCTGGTTTTTTTGATGCAATTTTTGCGCTTAAATTTGATTGTTTACATCATCATGCTTGGTTTCTCGAATCATTAAAAATGCGATTAAAGACAAGATGGATGCTGCACTTAAATAATAACCAACTGCAGCCAAGCCATAAGTGGTGGCAAGTTTGGTGGCAATGAGTGGGGCAAACGATGCGCCAAAAATACCCGCCAAGTTAAAGGTGAGTGCGGAGCCTGTATAGCGTACAGATGTTGGGAAAATTTCAGACAATACTGTACCAATGGGCCCGTAAGTAAGTCCCATAATTGCCAAGCCAATACACAGGAAAATAAATACAATCCACGTGCTGCCTGAAGCAAGCATATCGGCAAAGAATAAGCCAAAAATTGCAGAGACGATGCACACCGCAATAGAGGTAGTTTTACGTCCAAATTTTTCGGCTAAAACGGCTGAGAGGGGAATAAATGCGGCAAAACACAATGTGGCTAGTAGTTGAAGTTTTAAGAATTCTTCACGTGAATAACCCAGTTGTTTAGTGCCCCATTGCAAGGCAAATACTGTAGTCAGATAAAACACCACAAAGGTACAAATTGCAGCGATTGTTCCGAGCACTAACATTTTAGCGTGTTTTTTAAAGACCTGAATAAATGGCACATTGACTTCTTTTTGTTTATTCAACACTTTTTGGAAGGCAGGCGTTTCATGCAGTTTTAAGCGAATCCATAAACCGACAATCACCAATAAGGCACTCGAAATAAACGGGATGCGCCAGCCCCATGTCATAAAGTCTTGCTCAGACATCAGCGCACCTAAAATAAGGAATGAACCTGTGGCAAGAATAAAACCAATCGGAGCGCCCAATTGTGGGAACATGCCATACCAAGCACGTTTACCTTCAGGGGCATTTTCTGTGGCTAACAGTACTGCTCCCGACCATTCACCGCCCAAGCCTAAACCTTGCCCTAAGCGACACAACGCCAACAGTAATGGCGCGATAATCCCAATTTGTGCATACGTCGGCAGTAAACCAATACAGACTGTAGAAATTCCCATGGTCAATAATGCCGCGACCAAAGTGGCTTTGCGTCCAATCCGATCTCCTAAATGTCCAAATAAAGCTGCGCCAATTGGACGGGCGATAAAGGCAATTGCAAAGGTGGCGAGAGATTGAATGGTTGCCGTCATTGGGTCAGTACTGGTCGGAAAGAACAGATACGGGAAAATAATGACTGCCGCAGTGGCGTAGATATAAAAGTCAAAAAACTCGATGGTGGTACCGACCAAGCTTGCAGTCAGTACTCGAAATTTAGAATTTTGAGTCGGCTGTTCAGCGGCAGCAGTAGATGAAGATGCCATACAGGACCTTATGTAAAGTGAATTTTAAATGAAAGTGCAATTTGGCACAGACCGCACTGGCAGAAAAATAGTAGATACTTCTTGTAGTTATACTTTTTTGAACAAGAAGTCGGTTACAAAACTGCATCCATGAACACCATTCAAATCTGATCGTTTTATCTGTAAGACATGAGCGATATTCAGCGTTAAATCACATACAGATAAATTGCCAGAAAGTGTGCGCCTGCACCAATTAAGACAAATACATGCCAAATTGCGTGGGTATATCTTACGCGTTTTAAGGCATAAAACAATGCACCCACGGTGTAGGCAATGCCGCCAATTAGCAAAAAGGTCAGGGCTTGGCTGCTTAAATAGGCTTGCATATCGTCCATGACCAGAACGGCTAACCAACCCATCACCAAGTAGGCAATTAAAGAAATTTTATGAAAACGGTTGATAAATACCAGTTTAAATAGGGTGCCAATCAGGGCAATAATCCACAGGGCAATTAACAAATATTGTGCTTTTTGAGTAGGAATCGCGATGGATAAAAATGGGGTATAAGTCCCTGCAATTAAATAATAAATTGCGGTGTGATCTAACTTTTTATAAAAATAACGACGGTCTGCTGCGGTTGCCATGTGATACAGCATTGAAGCAGAAAAAAGCAGTACCATGCTTATTGCATAGGCCCACAAACCTAGCCATTGTCCCGTACTTAAATACGCACCTTTAATGATTAAAAGAATACCTGCAATAAATGCCAAAGCCGCACCAACACCATGGCTCAGATAGTTAATCCGTTCTTCTTGCAGGTCATAATCAGGCACTAAAGGGGCATTTAATTTCATGGCGAATCTGCTTTAATTTCTTTAATTATACAACTGTATCGTAATTCAATTTTGCTTTTAGGGTAATAACAATTAAACTTGAATTGTAATTTTTTCAGGTTTTTATTATGTCGACTTTGGCTTCTCCCTCTGTGCAGGAACAACAATTCTTAGAGGCTTTTCAGCAAGCCATTGATACACAAAAGCTTGATCGTGTGGTGCTGAGTCAATATAAAGGCGAACTGGAACAATTAGAAAAAATCACCTTACGGGTGATTCAGCTAAATCAAGACACCGTTTTAACTTGTTTGTATCGCCATAAAACGCAGGATATCACCAAAAACTATCCTTTGGCAGAAGCACAGATACAATTGAGTCACTTATTGGCAGATTGTAAACAGGCCAATTTATTCACGACAGATCAGGAAATTCAGCTAAAAAAGAACAAAAAGAAAGCCATGCTTAGCATCAGTAAAACAGCACCGACTATAGCGAAACCGAAAGAACCACAAGGACATGACCGAGAAAAGCAGCGTTATGTCGATCAATCCAGCCCATTTTTACAACACTTGGGGATTAGCGATGCCAAAGCGCAAATTATTCCGAGCATGGCGCGTAAATGGAAACAGATTAATAAATTCATTGAAATTTTTTCGGGTGCCTTGGCGCAAATCAAAATTTCGGAAAATACCTTGCGCGTGGTGGATTTTGGTTCAGGCAAAGGCTATTTAACTTTTGCGCTCTATGACTATTTGCAAAAGCAGCAATTTATTCCCTTTGTGACTGGGGTGGAACTAAACCCGAAAATGGTTGAGTTTTGTCAGTCGGTGGCGAGTGCTTCAGACTTTCAGCAGCTAGATTTTTTTCAGGGCGATGTGCGCACCTATCAGCCAGAACATTTAGATGTAATGATTGCTTTGCATGCCTGTGATGTCGCCACCGATTTTGCAATTCATACTGGTATTCGCCTGAATGCACAAATGATTATGTGCGCGCCGTGTTGCCATAAAGAGTTGCGTCCACAATTACAAAGCCCAAGCGTGTTGCAACCGATGCTGCAATTTGGCATTCATGCAGGGCAACAGGCGGAAATGTTAACCGATACCATCCGCGCTTTATTGCTCAAAGCCTATGGTTATGACACCAAAGTTTTTGAGTTTGTCGCTTTAGAACACACCAGTAAAAACAAAATGATTTTGGCAACCAAACGTCAAAATTGGAGTGAACCTGATCAAGCAGTTTTGGCACAAATTCGTGATTTAAAAACCATGTACGGTATTCAAAAACATTCTTTGGAGTTGTTGTTGAACGATCAGTGGGATCAACAGGGCATTGGTTCTAAGTGCTAAGCAAGATGGAACAGGATATAAAGATGCAAGATTATGAAATTCAATCGGGCACTTGGACACAATTTGCTGCAGAGGCCAAATCTATTCGTGAGCAAGTCTTTATTCAGGAACAGCGAATTGCGCCTGAAGATGAGTGGGATGCACAAGATGCAGTTGCCTTGCATTTTGTGGTCTATGCAACTGGACAGGCGATTGCAACAGCACGTTTACTGGAAAATCACAGTATTGGACGGGTCGCAGTGTTGAAATCACAGCGCGGTTTAGGTGTGGGACGTGTTTTAATGCAGCATATTATTCAGGTGGCAAAGCAGCAGCAACGTCCGTGGGTCAAGTTGTCTGCGCAGGAACACGCGATTCCGTTTTATCAAAGTTTGAGTTTTCAGGTTGAGGGTGAGTCGTATTTAGATTGTGGTATTCCGCATGTAGATATGCGATTGATATTTTAAACGAATTGTCGATAGTCCTGATTTTAATCGTGCAAAATAAAAATCGCCATGATGGAATGTGATCATGGCGATTTCTTTTTATAAACTGTATGAACAGAGCCGCTAGCGCATATTAATGTCCATGTGCGGGTGCTGGCTCATGGTTTTCAGGCATATTGGCATGTTCTGTTTCAGTCATACCGTGTGCATCTGCAGTTTCAGCAGCCAAAGCTTCACGTGCTTCACGATCTGCTTGTGCTTTTGCCAATGCTTCTTGTGACATAGCTGGCGCATTTTTAAAGGCGTGTTGCTGAGTATTCTGCTTTTGTTGCTGGCTAGGCATGTAGTCAGGTTCATTCGTGACCGCTAACCAGAAAATAAACATGAAAATTCCACCCAAAATACAGAAAATAAAGAGTGCTTTCCAACCCCAAGGTGATTTTTCAGGAGTAAGGCGTTCGGTCATGTGCATCTACCCAATTTGAATCTAAATCTTAAAATTATGTAACTTTATAACATAAAATGCATGAGAAACGGATTAAATTCTATTTATGCAGGGATATTCATTGTAATTTTGAGCAAATAAAAAGAGGGATGATATATCCCTCCCAGATTGCTTTAAATTTAAAGTTTAGCTTTAAATGCTTTTAGCACCTGCAGCAACACGATCTTGCAAGATTTTAGGTGGGGTAAAACGCTCGCCATATTCAGCAGTAAGTTGCTGTGCTCGTGCCAAAGCCTGTGTTAAACCATATTGATTCAAAAATTGTAAAGCACCACCTGTCCATGCAGGAAAACCAATGCCAAAAATGGAACCCACATTGGCATCAATGACAGATTCTAAAACACCTTCTTCTAAGCAACGTAAGCTGTCCAGTGCTTGCACAAATAAAAAGCGATCTATCATCTCTTGTTCAGCGATTTCGGTATTTTGATACCAATGGCTTAATCCCGACCAAAGCTGTTTTTTACCCTGTTCAGGGTAGTCATAAAAGCCTGCACCTGCAGCTTTGCCTTTACGTGAGAATTGATGAATCATGGTTTGAATGACTTCATCTGCACTCGACAGTGGTCGGTCTTTTCCTTCGGCTTGCAGCGCCTTACGTGCTTCCTGTGCCACGTGTTCAGATAAGGTTAAAGATACTTCATCTTGAATAGCAAGTGGGCCAACAGGCATACCTGCTTTTAAAGCTGCCATTTCAATTTTGGCAGGATGTACGCCTTCTGCCAGTAAGCGCAAGCCTTCCTGCACAAAAGTGCCAAACACCCGACTGGTAAAAAAGCCACGTCTGTCATTGACTACAATCGGTGTTTTACCAATGTGTTGCACAAAGTCATATGCTTTTGCCAAAGTATCGGCAGAGGTGTTTTTTCCTTTAATGATTTCTACCAACGGCATTTTATCGGCAGGACTAAAGAAATGCAGTCCAATAAAGCGCTGTTGATCTTGCGCAGCTTGGGCAAGCCCGCTTATTGGCAAAGTTGAGGTATTGGATGCCATCACACCTTGTTCTGCCAGAAAAACTTCGGCTTCTTGTGTGACTTGCGCCTTGAGTTGAGGATTTTCAAATACCGCCTCAATAATCAAATCACAGCCTTGTAAATCGGCAGCCTGTGCCGTTGGATGAATATTGGCTAAGACTTGTGCTGCTCGCTCTGCACTTATACGACCTTGCGATACTTGTTTATCCAATAGTTTTTGACTGTAAGCTTTGCCTTTTTCAGCTTGTTCGATGGATACATCTTTAAGAACAACCGCAATGCCTTTGCTTGCTGTGGCATAAGCAATGCCTGCGCCCATCATGCCTGCACCTAAAATGCCGACTTTTTGAGTTTGATGCGGTGCAATGCCTTGCGGACGGCCACTGCCCGATTTAATCGCATTCAGCCCATGCCAAAAGGTGCCAATCATATTTTTAGAAATTTGACCTGTTGCGAGCTGGGTAAAATAGCGAGATTCAATGCGTAAGGCTGTATCGACATCAACCTGCGCACCTTCTACTGCTGCACTCAAAATTGCTTCAGGCGCAGGGTAACAGCCTTTGGTTTTGTCGCGTAGCATGGCAGGAGCAATGGAAAGCATTTGCGCGACAGCAGGTGTAGATGGTGTTCCCCCAGGGATTTTATAGCCTTTGACATCAAATACTTGTTGTGATTGAGGATGTGCAAGAATCCAGTCTTGGGCTTTGCTGAGTAATTCTGTTTCATTTTCAGCAAGATCATGGATTAAACCTAAACTTTGTGCTTTTTCCACACTCAGCTGTTTGCCTTCCATCAACAGCGGCAGGGCAGTTTGTAAACCCAATAAACGTACCATCCGCACAATACCACCGCCACCAGGCAATAAACCTAAAGTCACTTCGGGTAAACCAAACTTGGTTTTTGCATCACGAATTGCAATACGATGATGACAGCACAGAGCAAGTTCCCATCCGCCGCCGAGTGCCGTGCCATTTAAGGCAGCTACCACAGGAATACCACGGGTTTCAATATAACGCAGCTGTGCTTTTAGGTTTTCAATCATCTGAAAAAATGAGCTGGCATGCTCAGGCTGTACTTGAATCAACTCATCTAAGTCACCGCCTGCAAAAAAGGTTTTTTTCGCAGAGGCGAAAATGATTCCCGCCACTTGTTCGTCTGCTTTTAACTTTTGTACCACTTGCGCTAATGCATCTCTAAAGTCAGCATTCATGGTGTTGGCAGATTGATTTGGTGAGTCAAAGGTTAGAATGACAATGTTATCGGCATTTTTATAATAGTGAATGGCGCTCATTTTTATACTCCTTATACTCGCTCAATAATGGTGGCAATTCCCATCCCACCGCCTACACATAATGTAGCCATGCCGCGTTTTTTATCTTGTCGTTCTAGCTCGTCCAGTAAGGTGCCTAAAATCATGGCACCTGTAGCGCCAAGTGGATGACCCAAGGCAATAGCACCACCATTCACATTGACTTTGGCGGGATCAACCTGAAGTTCTGTAATAAAACGCAGAACCACGGCTGCAAAGGCTTCATTGACTTCAAACAGATCAATATCTTCAATGTTCAGTCCTGCTTTGGCTAAGGCTTTGCGTGCTGCAGGCGCGGGTCCTGTGAGCATAATGGCAGGGTCTGTGCCAACCAGTGCGGTAGCAAGCACTTTGGCGCGTGGTTTTAAGTTGTGTTGTTGTACCGCTTGTTCCGATGCAATCAAGACCAAAGCCGCGCCATCAACAATACCTGATGAATTGCCTGCATGATGCACATGATTGACTTGTCCTGCTTCAGGATATTTTTGCAGGGCAATCGCATCAAAACCCATTTGTCCCATATTGGCAAAACTCGGCTTGAGCTGTGCCAAGCTTTCAGCCGTGGTCTGTGGTTTGATAAATTCATCTTGTGCCAAAATCACCACACCTGCCTGATCTTTGACAGGTACAATCGAGCGCTCGAAATGTCCCTGTGCTTGTGCTGCTGCGGCTTTGTGCTGTGATGCTGCTGCAAATTGATCGACTTCTGTACGGCTATAGCCATCGAGTGTGGCAATTAAGTCAGCGCCAATACCTTGAGGAATAAAGTCACAAGCCATATTGGTTTCAGGGTCGAATGCCCAAGCACCACCATCGGAACCCATTGCCACGCGTGACATAGATTCCACACCACCTGCAACGATTAAATCTTCCCAACCCGAACGAACTTTTTGCGCTGCGAGGTTCACGGCTTCTAAACCTGAGGCACAAAAGCGGTTGATTTGTACCCCAGCAACATCATTGTCCCAACCTGCGGCAATCGCTGCGGTTTTGGCAATATCTGCACCCTGATCGCCAATTGGTGTGACACAACCCAAAACAATATCGTCTACTTGTGAGGTGTCTAGGTTGTGTCGTTGTTGCAATTCATTCAATAAGGTTGTGAGTAGGCGAATGGGTTTAACTTCGTGTAATGCGCCATCTTTTTTTCCTTTGCCGCGCGGAGTGCGAATAGCATCAATGATGTAGGCCTCGCTCATAATCAATCCCTTGTCGATAGTTTTCTTTATGATTGCTTTTGAGTGTAATCTGAAAATTTTGAAGTGCAATGACGAGAACGGTACAGGTCAGTGAGGTTTTTTGCTAATTCGGATGACGCAGTAATTTGGCAGAAAGATTGAAACTATAATAGAGCGATAAAAAAAGCCCTTGCGGTGTGCAAGGGCAATCGATTGGAATTACGAGTTATTGTGAATTGTCGATTCTAAATTAATGATAACCGTGCAACTGACGGTATAAACCAGGTGTGACGCCAGTCCACTTTTTGAAAGCACGGTGGAAAGTACTGGTTTCGCTAAAGCCAACTTGTTGTGCCACATCTTCAAGGGTAAGTTCAGGATTCAGCAATAGGTGAATCGCGGCATCACGGCGTAATGCATCTTTTACCCCTTGATAGCTTTTACCTTCTGCAGCCAAACGACGACGCAAGGTTTGTGGCGATAGGTACAGCATGGATGCAACATCGTTCAAGGTTGGCATTTCTTCGCCAATTTGGCTCTTTAACACGTCACGAATACGCGAAGTTAAAGAATTGGTGTTTTTGAATTTCACCAACAATTGCGCAGGCGCGGTTTTTAAGAATTCGTCTAAGGTTTCTTGGGTTTGACGAATTGGTAAATCCAAGTAGTCGGCAGCAAAGGTAATTTCGGTGCGTGGCATGTCAAATTGCATGACAGGCGCAAAGAACAGCGCATCGTATTCATCTGCATGTGCAGGACGTGGATAGCCAAAATGTACGCGCTCCAAAGGCAGGCGACGTTCAATCAGCCAAGATGCCAAGCCGTGCCAAATCATCAACATACTTTCAGTAATAAAGTGATCAGGATCCATAGCTTGTGGAATAGATGGTACCAAACGTGCTTCGTGTTTATCACGTTCTAAGGTAACCGACCAATCATCACCAAACAGTTTGTAGAATTGCGAAGAGAGTTCTAAGGCATCGCCCAGTGTTTTGGCGTGAATTACCAATTGGCACATGATCGCGAATGTACCCAAACGACGTGGCTGAGAATCAAAACCCACGTGTTCGTCTTGGGTCACCATCCACAACATTTTAATAAAGCGAGTATATTGTTCAGGTGAAATACGTGCTTTCGGTTGGCGCAGAAGTTCTGCCTCAATACCGACATGAGATAATAAGGTTTCGACATCCATGCCGAGTCGCTTAACACCCGTGAGCGCTGCATTTACAAAATGGATACTAATGGTATCTCTGCTCATGTTAAATCCTTCAGTCTCTTTTGTATTCACGTAAGCTTGACCTAAATGACGCTAAAAATTGAAATTGGCAATTTACAATACCAATTTTACTTATTTTACATAATAAATTGCCGAAATGATCAAGGTAAATGGCTGAACATGACATTGTGTTACAGTTTTGCTGTTTATAAGATGAACGGAAAATCAGTAAAAATCGAGTAATCACAACAATGACACATGCACTGAGCGGTTTAAAAGTTTTAGATTTTTCTACCTTATTGCCCGGCCCTTTTGCCAGTTTGTATTTGGCGGATATGGGTGCAGAGGTGATTCATATTGAATCGGCAACCCGTCCTGACTTAATTCGTTTATTTCCGCCCTATGCCAATGGACAAGCGACTTCGCACAGTTATTTGAATCGGAATAAACAGTCAATTACTTTGGATTTAAAATCCCCCGAAAGTATTCAGCTTATTCACGATAAAATTGCCGAATTCGATATTGTATTGGAACAGTTTAGACCAGGCGTGATGCAGCGTTTAGGGCTGGACTATGCCAGCTTGGCAAAAATTAATCCGCGACTGATCTATTGTTCCATCACAGGTTATGGACAAACAGGCGATTATCAACAAAGGGCAGGACATGACATCAACTATTTAGCCTTGTCTGGCATTGCGGGGCATAGTGGACGGCAAGCGGGTGGGCCGCCACCGCTCGGGATTCAAGTGGCCGATGTAGCAGGTGGATCATTGCATGCTTTGGTGGCGATTTTAAGTGCAGTGATAGAACGTCAGCGCAGTGGTTTAGGGCAGTATATTGATATTTCGATGACCGATTGCGCTGCGACTTTAAACAATATGGCCGCTTCAGCGGTTTTGGCGGCACAGGTTCCTCAATATGCTGAGCAATCTTACTTAAATGGTGGCACCTATTATGACTATTATGAAACAGCAGATGGCCGTTATCTTTCAGTCGGTAGTTTAGAGCCGCAGTTTATGCAGGGTTTGGCACAGATTTTAAACTTACCGATACTTTTGGAAAAAGGGGCATCTTTAGATCCGCAAGAGCGCTTGCAAGTCAAACACGCTATTCAAGATAAAATTAAAACACAAAGTTTTGCCACATGGCAGCAGGTATTCGCGCAATATGATGTCTGCGTTGAACCTGTATTCACTTTAGATGAAGCCTTACATTCACCTTTGGCACAGCAACGCGGTTGGACAGTAGAAGTTCCTATTCAGCAGAATGCCGAAAAAACTGAAACTCAGTTGGCGTGTCCAATTAAATTTTCACGTTCTCAAATGCGTTACGATTATATCGGGCAGGCTTTGGGTGCAGGGCTGTGGTCATCTCAGATTAAAAATCAGGATGAAGATGAAGCCAAGTCGTAATTTCAGGTAATCAATAATAGATCGAATAGATGCTATAGCAGAAAAAGTGCTAAAGCATGCACTATTTTGTGATAGCTCTATAAAAAGCCTGTAAATTTTGGCAAAGGCTTACAGGCTGTGATGTTGCAATGGCTTATCAATAAAACCGCTAAGAAATATGTAAAAAACACATTTTGTTGATAGATTGAATCTCGCTATGCTGTCAGCCGTGATAATAGAAATGACTAGCTGTACGCCATGTATTTATATACTGATTTCGATCAGCAACTGATTAATGAACGTGTTGCACAGTTCCGCGACCAAACGGAACGTTATTTAGCAGGCAAATTGACTGAGGATGAATATCGTCCATTGCGTCTGCAAAATGGTTTGTATGTACAACGCTATGCGCCAATGTTGCGTATTGCGGTGCCTTACGGTCTGATGAACTCTAAGCAATTGCGTAAAGTTGCGCAGCTTGCCAAAGACTATGACCGTGGCTATGCGCACGTATCAACACGTCAAAATATTCAGTTTAACTGGCCTGCACTGGAAAATGTGCCTGACATGCTGGCAGAGCTTGCAACCGTACAAATGCACGCAATTCAGACTTCGGGTAACTGTATTCGTAATACCACCACAGACCAGTATGCAGGTGTCGTGGCGGGCGAAATTGCTGACCCACGTCCAACCTGTGAATTAATTCGTCAGTGGTCGACTTTCCACCCTGAATTTGCCTTCTTGCCACGTAAATTCAAAATTGCGGTGTCTGCACTGGAAGAAATTGACCGTGCTGCGACTGCATTTCATGACATTGGCGTCTATATTGTTAAAAATGAAGCAGGCGAAATTGGCTATAAAATTAAAGTTGGTGGCGGCTTAGGTCGTACTCCAATTATCGGTAGCTTTATTCGTGAGTTCTTGCCACGTGAAGATTTGATTGCTTACTTAGAAGCTATTTTACGTGTTTATAACTTGCATGGTCGTCGCGACAATAAATATAAAGCACGTATCAAAATTTTGGTAAAAGCCTTAACTCCAGCAGTATTTGCAGAAAAAGTTGAAGCTGAATTTGCACATACGGTGAAAACCTTAAAAATTGATGCAGAAACTTTGCAAAAAATGGATAAAAACTTCACGCCATTTGCTTATCAAAACTATGCCGATGAAGATTTTAGCGAGCTGTTTGCGCAGTATCCAAAATTCAAGCAATGGTTCAACATCAACACCAATGCGCACAAAGTACAAGGCTATCGTATTGTCACCATTTCATTGAAACGTGCAGGTGTTGCACCGGGTGACATGACGACAGAAGAAATGAATCTGATTGCAGATTTAGCCGATCAATATACCTTTGGTGAGTTGCGTACCACGCATGAGCAAAATATTGCTTTGGTAGATGTGCCACAAAAAGACCTGTTTGCATTGTGGCAAGTGCTCGATGCCAATAACTTGGCGCGCGCGCATATTGGCTTTATTACCGATATTATTTGCTGTCCGGGTGGTGATTTCTGTTCACTTGCCAATGCCAAATCTATTCCAATTTCAGAAGCCATTTCACGCCGTTTTGATGATTTGGATACCATTTATAATCTTGGCAAACTGGATTTAAATATTTCAGGTTGTATGAACGCTTGTGGTCATCACCACGTTGGTAATATCGGGATTTTAGGTGTCGATAAAAAAGGCGCGGAATTCTACCAAATCACTTTGGGCGGGCATGCAGACCATGATGCGTCAATCGGTGATATTTTAGGGCCATCTTTTGCTGCTGAAGTGATTCCTGATGTGGTGGAAGAAATTTTAAATACCTACTTAGATTTGCGTAGTGAAGGTGAAGACTTCATCGACACTTATCGCCGTGTCGGCATTCAACCATTTAAGGAGCGCGCTTATGCTTAATACTGCACTACCTGTGCTCGCAAAAGATGGCACGATTGCAGACAATACTTATCAAGTGATTGCTGAAGATGCAGCATTACCGCAAGGTGATGTGGTGCTCAGCGTTGAACAGCTTGATCAGTTGGCACAAATTTCAGGTAAAAAAGCCCTATATTTAACGGTAGATGCTTCGCCTGAAAATCATGAATTTCCATTGGCAGAACTGGATGCAATTTTTATTGAATTTTCAGGTTTTAACGATGGCCGTGGTTATTCTTTTGCGGCATTGTTACGCCGTCAAGGCTTTCAGGGTGAACTTCGCGCAGTCGGTGATGTCTTTAAAGACGTCTTAAATTATATGAAACGTGCAGGTTTCGATACTTTCGTGATTAAAGAAGGTAAAGATGTGCAAGAAGCTGCAGCAGGTTTGGCGGACTTTACCCATCCTTATCAAGCTTCTACCGCAGTGCCAAAACCAAATTATCAAACAGGTGCGTAATATATTGATGATGGATTTCATCGAAATGTAGATAGATTTTATCGAAATATCGCGGTTCACACATTTACAAACAGCCTGCCATGTGCAGGCTTTTTGTTTGCCTTAAAATGATCAAACGGCTTGTTTTATCGCACTTCTTAATGATTTAATTTACCGCAAAGTGCTGTAGTATAAGCACGCTGATGTAGCATCGCAGTCTTATGTAGGCGTTATTTTTACATTATCAAAAATCAATCAAGACGATAATTTGATGTGATTATCCTCTGATTTATTTTTCAATTTTTTCATGATGAAGTGATTTGTCTTTATGCAAAATTCTATCCGTATTGGTATTGCTGGTTATGGCAACTTAGGTCGTGGCGTTGAAACGGCGATTCATAAAAACCCAGATTTACAATTGGTGGGTATTTTTACCCGTCGTGCGCCTGAAAGCGTTTCACCATGTTTTGCTGAAACAGCAGTGTTTCACATGGATTCATTGTCAGATTTTCAAGACAAAATTGATGTGCTGATTTTATGTGGTGGTTCAAAAGACGACTTACCACAACAAGGTCCTGTATTGGCAAGCCAATTTAATATTGTCGATAGTTTCGATACGCATGCACGTATTCCTGAATATTATGCATCTGTAGATGCACCTGCGACAGCGAACAAGAAAACTGCACTCATCTCAATTGGTTGGGATCCAGGCATGTTCTCGATTAATCGTTTATTTGGTGAAGCGTTGTTACCAGATGGTGAAACCTATACTTTTTGGGGTAAAGGTTTAAGTCAGGGTCACTCAGATGCCATTCGTCGTGTTGATGGTGTAAAAGCAGGTGTGCAATATACCATTCCATCGAATGATGCCATTGAACAAGTGCGTAGCGGTGCGCGTCCTGTATTAAGCACCAAAGATAAACATACTCGTGAATGTTATGTCGTACTTGCAGAAGGTGCCGATGCTGCTGCGGTAGAGCAAGCGATTGTGACCATGCCAGATTATTTCGCTGACTACAACACAACCGTAAATTTCATTGATGAAGCGACTTTAGCCAAAGATCACCAACGCATGCCACATGGTGGTTTTGTCATTCGCAGTGGTAATACCAGCGATGAACAAAAACAAGTGCTTGAATTCTCATTGAAGTTAGACAGCAATCCTGAGTTTACCGCGAGTATTTTGGTGGCTTATGCACGTGCTTGCTATCGTTTAAACCAAATGCAGCAATATGGTGCAAAAACTGCTTACGATGTTGCGCCAGGTTTATTGTCAATGAAATCGCCTGAACAGTTGCGTGCAGAATTGCTCTAAACTTTTTAAAGTTATAAGCAAAAAGACGAATCAATGATTCGTCTTTTTACTTTTTGAATAAAGAAGGGTTAGGGAATGACTTTATTCAATCTACCTCAATCCCTCTTTACGAAATAGGGGTTGCAAGGCACTTAAAGTAATTCAATCGCGACCGCAGTTGCTTCACCACCACCAATACAGAGAGCAGCCACACCACGCTTGCCACCTGTACGTTTAAGCGCATGAATCAAAGTTAGGATAATACGTGAACCTGTAGAACCCACAGGATGCCCAAGCGCACATGCACCACCGTTAATATTCACTTTTTCAGGATCAAGCTTGAACTCATCCATTGGGCACATGGTGACCATAGCAAAAGCTTCATTAATTTCCCATAAATCTACATCTGCAACTTGCCAAGCTGCTTTATCCAATACTTTTTGAATCGCAGCAACAGGGGCGATGGTGAACTCCGATGGATGTTGTGAATTGGTGGCATAAGCCACAATTTTCGCCAATGGTTGCAAACCTTTGCTTGCTGCATTTTCTGCAGATGTCAGGACTAAAGCCGAAGCGCCATCCGAAATTGAGCTGGCATTGGCTGCGGTAATTGTGCCATCTTTGGCAAAAGCTGGACGAAGGGTTGGGATTTTTTCAATATTGGCATTAAACGGTTGTTCGTCTTTATCGACAACCACGTCACCTTTACGTGTTGAAACATGTACAGGCACAATTTCATCGGCAAAATAGCCTTCATTTACGGCAGTTTGCGCACGTTTAAGAGAGCGAATCGCAAAATCATCCATTTGTTCACGGGTATAGCCTTTGCTATTGGCCATATCTTGTGCGAATGAGCCCATTAAACGCCCTGTTTCTGCATCTTCTAAGCCATCTAAGAACATGTGATCTTTCACATCACCGTGTCCCATGCGGTAACCCGCACGTGCTTTAGTCAGAATATAAGGTGCATTACTCATTGACTCCATACCACCAGCGACAATGATTGAGGCAGAACCTGCTTTGATTGCATCGGCTGCTTGCATGACAGCTTTCATACCAGAACCACAGAGTTTGTTGATGGTGACCGCACCTGTAGAATCTGGTAAGCCTGCTTGACGCATCGCCTGACGAGCAGGGCCTTGCTTTAAGCCTGCAGGCAGGACGCAGCCCATAATGACTTCATCGATTTCTGTTGCTTGTACCCCCGCACGTTGAATGGCCGCTTGGATACTTGCCGCACCTAATTCTGGTGCAGTCACATTGGCTAAACTGCCTTGAAAGCCACCCATTGCAGTGCGTGCACCATTTACAATAACGATATCCGTCATTTTATTCTCCCAGTTTTTTATATGTGCTTTTGTCTAGATTTAATTCCAAGCAGGAATAGATCACTTCAGCAGTATAGGCAAAAAAAGATGAGAATAAAGTGACAATATAAAGATCATTTAGACTGCTCAGTTAACATCCATTGATGTCTTCAGCTCGAGTTTGCCCCATTTTACTAAGCACCAGTCGTTTGCTCGCGACGTGAGTAGAGCAGTAAAAGAAACTACCATTCGAGCCGATCGGCAAACCTTGTTGTGCATTAAAAGTTACACTGGGTATGTTTAAAGTGCCACGCCAATCCAGAGTTCCGTATTTAAGTGCAGTTTTTTCTGTATAAAGAATGTATTCATTGTTGTCTATCTGACGATTTTTATTTCGATCAATAAAAATCATAAAACCCGTATTCCAGTTTTGCTTACTGCATTGGCTAAAGTCATGTGTTGGACAGATCACAACATTACTATGATGGGTGAAGGCATGGGAGCGTGCTATTTTCAGGCTGGACTGTAATGAATACTGAATTCGCTTGAGTTCTTGTTCTGCCATCAGCTGATGAAAATAGGGCAGGGCAATCATGACTAAAATCGCACTAATTGCTAAGGTGACGATCAATTCAAACAGCGTGAAGCCGTTTTTTCTTATATTCGACATAAGTCTATACCTGTTATTGTTATGTTTTTTTTATGATTAATTTGAGTAATTTGTTGTTTTATAGCGCTTTATTTGTTGTATAATAATTACTAAACAACTTCTCGCGAAAGTGCTAGAATAAACCGTAAGAAAGATAGGCTATTCGGACCAAATAATTGAGTAGAAAGTTACCGAATTACAACGGAAATTGTAAGTAATTTTGTCAATAATTTACTTGATTAAAATTATCAAGCACTTGGAAAAGTAAAAAAGTGTTTGTATGATTCAAAGTGACTAGCTTAAAAATAATACTGGGGTATAAGAAAGCCTATCTCAGGGTAGTCGAAAATTTAAGCTTGAGCTTGAACAACAATTGTTATCTCTGGAGGATAAATCCATGAAAATGAGTCGTATTGCATTAGCAATGCTCGTAGCTGCTCCTTTAGCTGCTGCAAACGCGGGCGTAACTATTACTCCTTTAATGCTTGGTTATACTTGGCAAGACACTAAACACAACAATGACAAGCTAACAGATGGTCCAGAATTACAGGACGATTTATTTGTTGGTGCAGCACTTGGTGTTGAACTTACTCCTTGGTTAGGTTTCGAAGCTGAATATAGCCAAGTTAAAGGTGATGTAGAAGGTCTTGGTGCGGGTGCTGAGTATAAAGCTCAAAATATTGCTGGTAACTTCTATGCAACTTCTGACTTGATCACTAAAAACTACGATAGCAAAATCAAGCCATACGTACTTTTAGGTGCTGGTCATTATAAATACTCGCCAGAAGGCTCTATTGCTGGTGAAGATATTGAAGGTACTTTAGGTAATGCGGGTGTTGGTGCGTTCTTCCGTTTGAACGATGCTTTATCTCTTCGTACAGAAGCACGTGGTACTTACCACTTTGACGAAAAGTTCTGGAACTACACAGCTTTAGCTGGTCTTAACGTTGTTCTTGGCGGTCACTTGAAGCCAGCTGCTCCTGTAGTAGAAGTTGCTCCAGTTGAAACCGTTGCTCCAGTTCAACCAGCTCCACAAGAGTTGACAGAAGATCTGAACATGGAACTTCGTGTGTTCTTTGATACCAACAAATCTAACATCAAAGATCAGTACAAGCCAGAAATCGCTAAAGTTGCTGAGAAGTTAGTTGAATATCCAAACGCTACTGCTCGCATTGAAGGTCACACTGACAACACTGGTCCACGTGCATTGAACGAACGTTTATCTTTAGCGCGTGCGAACTCTGTTAAATCTTCACTTGTAAATGAATACAATGTAGATCCAGCTCGTTTGTCTACTCAAGGTTTCGCTTGGGATCAACCGATTGCTGACAACAACACTAAAGAAGGTCGTGCTATGAACCGTCGTGTATTCGCGACGATCACTGGCAGCCGTACAGTGACTGTTGAACAACAAGCTCAATAATTTGAGTTAAGTTGAAAAAACGACTCTTCGGAGTCGTTTTTTTATACTTCTTTTTTTATGAGGTGTTTGGATTAAAGAGTGCCTGAAATAATTTACATTCAATACGTTTAAAAAATATTGTAAAAGTATGATTTTTAGAATAAAGAGTAAATAAGGTAGAGGCTGATGGTGCTTAATATTTCGGTCTGTTGACTCGTAAACTTAGTCGAATTTTTATACCAAGTTTATCGTTAATTCATTTAAAAACTCCAAAGCGTCGTCGCAGATCAAACTTTTAAAATATGGACTCGATGTCTATCAGTCGATCAAATCGTTGTTTAACGATTATAAAATCAACATTGAGCAGTTTGTGATGTGATCTCTCGCCGTATTATCAATAATGAAAGTGCTTTAAAAATAAAATTTGTCTTAAATTTACGCCATAAAAAAACAGCCAAATGTTGGCTGTTTTTAGAATCTTGGCTTCTTAAATGAAGTGAAATAGAAGAAGAACTTTTTTAGTCATGATCAGGGTGTAGTGGTTTCACATCCATATCCTGATATGCAATCAGTTTGGTTTTGTGTTTCCATTTATAGCCTAACCAAATGACCAAGAACAAAAGAATACCAATATAAGTCGATAAAACTGCGAGCCATTCACCTTCGAGAACTGCTTGGTAGTTTTGCCCTAACACGACAATTGCACACAAAATAAAGGCAAACCATGGCGCAAAAGGAAAAAATTTAGCGCGGTAATCTAAATCTTCAAGTTTGTAGCCTTGTGCCAAATAGCCTTTACGGAAGCGATAATGCGATACAGCAATTCCGAGCCAAACGATAAAACCACACATGCCTGACATATTCAGAAGCCAGTTAAATACTTGTTTTTCGCCAATAAATGTTGTTAAAAAACATAGTGCAGCGATTGCTGTTGTGGCATACAGTGCATTCATTGGGACGCCACGTGCATCTAAGCGAGCAAAAGCTTTTGGCGCACTGCCTTTGCGTGCCATATCAAATAGCATACGGGTCGATGAATACATACCCGAGTTACCAGCAGAAAGAATCGCAGTTAAAATTACTGCATTCATGACACTTGCGGCAAAGGCAAAGCCTGCCTGTTCATACAGTAAAGTAAACGGAGAGAGTGCAATGTTATCGGTAGCGGCTGCTTGAAGTAAACGTGGGTCATCATAGGCGATTAAGGTACCAATAATGAAAATACACACGATATAAAACAACAAAATACGCCAGAAGATTTGTTTAATTGCAATCGGAATTGTTTTCTTCGGATTTTTAGATTCACCCGCAGCAACCCCCACCATTTCTGTACCCTGAAATGAGAATCCTGCAATCATCGCCACACCAATTAAGGCAGATAGTCCACCTACAAATGGCGCTTCGCCTTTGCTCCAATTGGCAAATGTAGCAACATCAGGGTTGAGCATGATTTTGACAATCATAAAAATACCGATAATGATGAATGCCACAATCGCAAGTACTTTGACCAAAGAAAAGAAGAACTCAGACTCACCAAAACCTTTGACGGTTAATGCGTTAATTGCGAAAACCACCGCTAAAAATAATGCACTCCAGTAAAAGCCAGGAATATCAGGAAACCAAAATTTCATGATGAATTGCACCGCAACCAATTCAAATGCCACGGTAATGGCCCAGTTGTACCAATAGTTCCAACCTAGTGCAAAACCGAAACCACCTTCGACATATTTACTGCCATAGGTAAAGAACGCGCCTGAAGTTGGATTATGCGTTGCAAGTTCGCCTAGACTGGTCATCAAAAAATAAATCATGACGCCAATTAGGGCATACGCAAGCAAGGCGCCACCAGGACCTGCATTGGCAATGGTCGCACCTGAAGCAAGGAATAAACCTGTACCAATTGAGCCACCAATGGCGATCATGTTTAAATGACGCGCACCGAGCTTACGCTGCAGTTTTCTACTGTTGTGTGAGTCGCTCATCCTACTTCCTTTGTATTTTTCTGCGTGCTGGCAAACAGCACTTTAAAGCCTTGTTGATCTGCCTTGATTGTGCATTGACCGAAACTTTGTTCAATTAAGAGTGGATAATTCAAAAAGCGATTGGCCACAATCCAAAGTTCACCACCCGATTTCAGGTGACGACGTGAGGTTTTACACAGATTTTCACTGGCATCGTAATGTGTGTGAATGCCTTGGTGGAACGGGGGGTTACTCACGATGGCATGCAAAAATAGCGGTGCATCCTCAATGCCTGTCACGGCTTTAATTTCAAGCTGTTGTGGATTGAGCTGATTTTTTTCAAACGTCATTTGCGTTGACGCTAAAGCAAAGGCATCGACATCTAAGGCAAAAATACGATTTTCAGGGTTAAGTTTGGCTAAGTAAGCACTGATCACACCCGCACCACAGCCAAAATCTGCAATTTTCCCAGCAGTAACCTGATTCAAATAAGGCAGTAATACAGCCGTGCCAACATCCAAGTGTTTTTGGCTAAATACACCCGGCAAGGCACAAATCTGTAAATCGCCTTTAGGTGTAGCAACTGTATAGTTTTGCGCCCAATCTGCTAAGGCTTTAGTTTGAACCTTGCAGTCTAAAATCAGCTGCCATAGTTGGCAGTGGCGGGCGCTATCTAGTTTGAGTGTTTTGCCATAAGGTTGTAATTGCTTTGCAGCCCGTTCAATTCCTGCTTTCTTTTCACCGACTAAAAATACGCTGCTGCCTTGTGGGAGTTGTGCGGCAATGGTGTGAATCAGGTAATTGAGCAGTTCCTTGGATTTCGGCACAAAAATAACAGCCTGATCAAATTCACCTGCAGGCAATTCTGCACCAAAATGCACTTGCGCCTGTCGATTTTGAAAGTATTGATAGTCGTTAAAATTCCATGTCCAAACAGAAGTTTGGATTGAGTCACCCAATTCTGCGAGGAGTTGATCGGTCGGGGCATTGATCAGTAGAACGCGACCAGACAAATAGTCATATTGTCTGAGTAAAACTTCGCTTTGGGGGTTCATGGTTCTCTCTCCAATAGAAAAACACTGCCCAAGTTCAGCTCAGACAGTGTTTTTTGGACATGCAATTACTTTTTAGTTTCAGGAAGCACAATATTTAAAATGAGTGCTGCAATACCGCCTGTTGCAACGCCTGAACTGAAAATATTACGGAATAATTCAGGTAAGTGTTCCAGAATTTGTGGCACTTGTGCAACACCTAAGCCTAAGCCTAATGAAATTGCAATAATCAGTAAGGCACGACGATCTAAAGCGACACCTGAAAGAATATTGATTCCCGAAGCGGCAACGGCACCAAACATCACCATCACAGCACCACCTAGTACGGCTTGAGGCACAGCCTGAATCACACCTGCAACTGCAGGAAGTAAACCTAAAATGATGAGTAGGGCAGCAATCCAAATGCCGACATAACGGCTAGCAACACCTGTAAGTTGAATCACGCCATTATTTTGGGCAAATACCGAACTTGGAAAGGTGTTGAAAATCCCTGCCAAGAATGAGTTAGCGCCATTTACCAATACACCGCCTTTAATGCGTTGTATCCATTGTGGGCCATCGACAGGTTGATTGGAGAGTTTAGAGGTCGCGGTAATATCACCAATGGCTTCCAGTGAAGTCACCAAATAAATAAATGCCAATGGAATGAATAAGCTCCAAGAGAAATCCAGTCCAAAATGCATCGGTGTTGGAACTTGTACCAGAGGCGCATCTTTCAGACCTGAAAAGTCGAGATGACCCATCATGCCTGCCATTACATAACCAATCACCAAGGCAATTAAAATGGCAGAGCTTTTAATCCACGTGATATTGATACGGTTCAAAATAATAATAATCGCCAAGACCGTGCACGACATAATTAGGTTGTCAGTATTGGCAAAGGTATTATTGCTCATGGCTTGATAGCCACCACCCATACTGATTAAGCCTTCTTTAATTAAGGTCAAACCAATGAGAAGTACCACAATACCAGTGACCAATGGGGTAATCAGCTTTTTGACCCACGGTAAAATTTGTGAGACGCCCATTTCAATAAACGAACCAGCAATGACTACGCCAAAAATTGCCGCCATAACGGATTCAACAGGTGTGCCTGCGGCGACCATAGCAGCGCCAATACCAATAATTGGGCCAATAAAGTTAAAACTGGTGCCTTGCACAATGAGCAAACCTGCACCAAAAGGGCCGACTTTTTTACATTGTAAAAAGGTTGCAATACCTGAAATGACCAAAGACATTGACAAGATCATGTTGGTATCTTGTTTGGAAACACCTAAAGCCAAGCAAATTAAGAGACCTGGTGTGACAATTGGAACAATAATTGCCAGTAAATGCTGAAAAGCTGCTAAAAAAGCGATGAATGGTTTTGGACGGTCATTCAGACCATAGACCAAATCGAGCTGGTCTTTTGGGTGGGGAGAGTGGTTTAAATCAGACATGAGTCATAAAAAATTGCAAAAGTGGCGCTATTCTAATCGAGTTACACAGCTTTACAAAACCCAAAGCACGCCACTCATCAAAAAAAATTGTGTGTGTCAATAAAGTGTCACTATAAAACTTTAGTATTTTTCTGTATAATTTGCCCTCAAATTTATAGCGTATTGAATTTAAATGTCTGATATTAAAACTCTCCGCAACATCGCAATTATTGCGCACGTTGACCACGGAAAAACAACTCTTGTGGATAAACTTTTACAACAATCGGGCGCACTCGGTGAACGAGCGGGCGAGATTGAGCGTGTCATGGATTCAGGCGCTATTGAAAGTGAACGTGGTATTACCATTCTTGCAAAAAACACTGCAATCAAATGGTTAGACAAACGTACTGATACTGAATACCGCATTAACATTGTGGACACCCCGGGACACGCCGACTTCGGTGGCGAAGTTGAACGTGTAATGTCGATGGTGGATTGCGTACTTCTTTTGGTTGACTCACAAGAAGGCCCAATGCCACAAACACGTTTCGTAACGCAAAAAGCGTTCGCACGTGGTTTGAAGCCAATCGTGATCATCAACAAAGTAGACAAGCCAAACGCGCGTCCAGACTGGGTTATTGATCAAGTATTTGACTTGTTTGATAACTTGGGTGCAACCGATGACCAATTAGACTTCCCAATCGTATATGCATCAGGCTTACGTGGTGTTGCTGGTCCTGCGCCAGACGAATTAGCGGAAGATATGACGCCGTTATTCCAAACAATTGTAGATATCGTCGAGCCACCAGCAGTTGATGTTGATGGTCCATTCCAAATGCAAGTCTCTTCACTTGACTATAATAGTTTCGTGGGTGTGATTGGTGTGGGTCGTATTCAACGTGGTTCTGTGAAATTGAATACACCTGTAACCGTGATTGACCAAGAAGGCAAAACACGTAACGGTCGTATCTTAAAAATCATGGGTTACCACGGTTTAGAGCGTATCGACATCGAATCTGCATCTGCAGGTGACATCGTTTGTGTAACAGGCATGGACGAATTACATATTTCTGACACGATTTGTGATCCGAAAAATGTAGAAGCTTTACCGCCGCTTTCTGTAGACGAACCAACCGTATCGATGACTTTCCAAGTTAACAACTCACCTTTTGCGGGTAAAGAAGGTAAATTCGTGACTTCACGTAACATCCGTGAACGTCTTGACCGTGAATTGATTCATAACGTTGCACTTCGTGTAGAAGATACTGACAGTCCAGACCGTTTCAAAGTATCTGGTCGTGGTGAGCTTCACCTTTCTGTATTGATTGAAAACATGCGCCGTGAAGGCTTCGAAATGGGTGTATCTCGTCCGCAAGTCATCTTGAAAGAGATTGATGGCGAAATGCAAGAACCATACGAAAACGTGACTTTTGACGTAGAAGAACAGCACCAAGGCGCTGTGATGGAACAAATGGGTAACCGTAAAGGTGAGATGACCAATATGGAAGTAGACGGTAAAGGTCGTATCCGTATTGAAGCCACTGTGCCTTCACGTGGTTTAATTGGTTTCCGTTCTGAATTCATGACCATGACTTCTGGTACGGGTATCATGACGTCAAGCTTCTCACACTATGGCCCAATGAAAGCAGGTCAAGTTGCGAAACGTCAAAACGGTGTGTTGATTTCTATGGTTCAAGGTACTTGCCTTGGCTATGCATTGTTCACATTGCAGGACCGTGGTCGTCTATTTGCTAAACCTCAGTTAGAAGTTTACGAAGGTATGATCGTAGGGATTAACTCTCGTTCAGACGACATGACAGTTAACCCAACTAAAGCGAAACAGTTAACTAACGTACGTGCTTCTGGTACTGATGATGCGTTGACATTGGTACCTGCAATTGAATTCACGCTTGAACAAGCGCTTGAATTTATTGAAGATGATGAATTAGTTGAAGTAACACCTAAGTCAATCCGTATCCGTAAACGCTGGTTGACTGAAAACGAACGTAAACGTAACCGTTCTGGTAAATAAGTTTTAAAAATGATGTTGTCCTCATGCGGGGCAGCAAAATTTAAAAATGCCATCAATTTATTGATGGCATTTTTTGTTTAAAATTAGCAAACCAATATATAAAAGCAGATGATTTCCGAGTAAATTACGTGGAAATGAAGCTATAAAATTAATGTATACTTCGTCACATAAATTAAAGTCAAAAAAACTGGAGATTTAAATGAGTATTATTCAAGAGTTCCGCGAATTTGCGGTAAAAGGTAACATGATCGACTTGGCTGTCGGTGTGATTATTGGTGGGGCATTTGGTAAAATTGTTGACTCATTAGTGAAAGATATCATCATGCCATTGATTACTGTGATCACTGGCGGTGGTGTGGATTTCACACAAAAGTTCTTTGTTTTGGGCGATAACCCAAACAATTTACAGTCTTTAGATGAGTTAACCAAAGCAGGTGTAAATGTCCTGACCTATGGTAACTTCCTTACGATTTTAATTAACTTCATTATTTTGGCATGGGTGGTGTTCTTAATGGTGAAAATGATTAATCGTATGCGCCGTAAACAAGAAGAAGCAGCGCCAGAACCAGCAGCAACGCCAGAAGATATCGCGTTGCTACGTGAAATTCGTGATGAATTGAAAAAACGTCAATAATTTTTAATACGCAATCAAAACAAACGGCGCTTTATGCGCCGTTTGTTTGCACCCTATTCTCTAGGATGGAGAGGCGCTGAAGGCATAAAAATTACATCCGAAACTTTACTTCTACCAAATGAAAACCAAACTGACTTTTTACAGGTCCGTGTAGTACGCGTTCTGCTGCGGTAAACACTAATTTATCAATGACGGGTACCAATTGTCCTTTTTTGACCTCACCCAATTCCCCACCTTTTTTTCCTGAAGAGCAGGTCGAAAATTGTTTGGCAATTTTGGCAAAATCAGCACCTGATTGAATCCGCTTTTTCAGTTGTTCACAGGTTTCTTTATCTTTCACTAAAATATGACGCACAATAGCGGTTCTCATACTTTTTTACCTCGTTTGCTTGTTGCAGCTTTAGTCGAAGTGAGTACTTTTTTCAAAGGCTGACATTCAGGACAAAATACCGAGGCACGTTGGCCCAGTTTTAAATTTTCTAGTGTGGTTTCACAGTTCACACACATTTCACCTGCACGTCCATACGCCAACAAGGTTTGTTGGAAATAGCCATTTTCGCCCATCGCATTGCTGTAATCACGTAAGGTCGAACCGCCTAAATCAATCGCTTGTTTTAAAATGCGTTTGATTTCGAGCACTAGTTTTTCAATCTGTTTCAAACTGAGTGATGATGCAGGTTGTGCAGGGTGAATACCTAAATTAAACAGACTTTCCGTGGCATAAATATTGCCCACACCCACCACGACATGGTTATCCATAATTGCAACTTTGATGCCAACATTTTTGTTTTTGAGCTTCTGTGCAAGATAGTCGGGGTTAAAGGCATCACTCAACGGCTCAGGGCCAAGTGGATCTATCAGTTTGCGTTGAGAGCTTTCATTTAGCCATAAAATACAGCCAAAGCGACGTGGGTCGTGGTAGCGCAATTGTATATCTTCAAACTGAATAATCAAATGGTCGTGTTTGCGTAAATCTTCCTGCGCATCGCAAAGACGAAAACTGCCCGACATGCCTAAATGCCACAACATGCTGTCCTGTTCAAATTGCGCCAGAATGTATTTGGATCTGCGGGTCAATTGCAGTAATTTTTGTCCTGTGAGTTTATGTAGGTTTTCTGGAATGGGCCAGCGTAAATTGGCTTGACGTACTTCTACATTCAGGACTTTTTGATCAAGTAGCGGCAATAGACTAGTTTTGGTAGTTTCAACTTCTGGTAATTCTGGCATGGTACAAATTCAATCCGCTTTTAGAAATTAAGCAGGCAAGGACATACAGTAATGCGCTTAATATTGGGCATTATCCATAGAATACAAGCCATAGTGTGCTGTCGCAAAATTATTCTGTGTAAAACAAAAGCAGGCTTTGCAAAAACCATACAACACGTTATAAATAAAATACTTTTTATGTTGAGTATCTTGCATCATTTGAGTTAGTTTTAATTCAAATTTTCAGAAAATAGATTCATCCCGCCATCTTAAAAATGTAGTCTGCTTTAAAGTGGATGATTGCTTTAAACAACAATGTTGGCATGGATGAATTAACTTCAAATTATCTTTGATCAGGTTACATTTTGAGTGTAATCGCACAATATGAGGGCGTGCAGCGTGACATTACTTTTTCAGCCGATTCAATTTGGATCACTGCAACTTGCCAACAAAATTGTTATCGCCCCGATGTGTCAATATTCTGCCAATGAACAAGGTGAATTGAGCTGTTGGCATGAGCAGCAATGGGCCAATTATGCCTTGTCGGGCGCAGGGATGTGTATTGTAGAAGCCACGGCAGTGCAGGCAGAAGGACGTATTAGTTATGCAGATTTAGGCTTATGGAATGACATGCAGCGTGCGCAGATGAAAGCACTATTGCATAAAGTTAAAAGTTTATCGCCTATGCCATTTGCTGTGCAGTTGGCACATGCGGGTCGTAAAGCTTCAACTGATAAACCGTGGCAGGACAAAGGACAGTTTGCTCCGAATGAAGAACATGGCTGGCAGACGGTATCGGCCAGTGGGTTGCCATTTCAATCGCACGAACATCCACCGCATGCTTTAACGCAAGATGAAATTCAACAGGTCATTGCAGACTTTGCCAGCGCCGCAGTACGAGCGGTGGATGCAGGTTTTGACTTAATCGAAATTCATGCCGCACATGGCTATTTATTGCATCAATTTATGTCGCCATTGTCTAATCACCGCCAAGATGAATATGGCGGCAGTTTGGAAAATCGGATTCGCCTTACATTGGAAGTATTTCAGGCGATTCAAAATGCTGTACCAAAAGGCTATCCAATTGGCGTGCGAATTTCTGCAACAGACTGGATGGATGATGCAGAAGGTTGGAATGTGGAATCTTCTGTGGGTTTGGCAAAGGCACTAGAGCATTTAGGTGCGGCTTATATTCACGTGTCTAGCGGCGGTTTGCATGTCGATCAAAAAATTGATGTGCATGCGGGTTATCAAACGCCTTTTGCTCATGCAATTAAGCAAGCTGTAAAAATTCCTGTAATTGCGGTGGGTTTGATTACTGAACCGATGCAGGCAGAAGGTATTTTGCAATATGAACAAGCCGATGCAATTGCAATAGCACGTGCCATTTTATATGACCCACGTTGGCCATGGCATGCTGCGGCAGAGTTGGGCGAAAAAATTGATATTGCCCCGCAATATTTACGATGTCAGCCGCATGGGTTCCGTAGTTTATTTGTGCCGTTTAAACTCGCAGATATGGATGTAGAATCCTAATATTTTACCTGCTTAAAATAAGTGAAACTTAAACTATTTTGCCGTGCTTTATAGGGAGATTCGGTGTAAGGTAAATCAGTAAAAACCATGTCGATTATGGGCAACACTGAAAAAGGATGACAGGGTGTTACTGAGTATTTTATTTCCCATTTGTACCGTAGTACTGTTGGGATATTTTGCCGTCAGAAGCCAATTTATTGAGACCAGTGCGATTCAGTTTCTAGGTCAATTTGTCATGAAAGTGGCGTTGCCTGCATTTCTATTGCAGGCATTGGCCAGTAAAAGTTTGTCAGAAATCTGGCATCCCGCTTATTTTTTAGGTTACGGTGGCGGTTCTATTCTACTGTTTATCTTTGCCTTTTTACTGTATCGGCATTATTTTAATTCAAACTTAACCCATGCCAGTGTCTTGGCAATGGGTGCATCAATGTCAAATACAGGGTTTATTGGCACTGCTATTTTGACTTTGTTGATTGGCAGTCAATCGGCAATTTATTTGTCTTTAACTTTAATTGTCGAAAATTTAATTATTGTGGCATTGATGCTGATTTTGGCAGAACGAGGGCTACAATCTTCAGCGAAATCAGGTTGGCAGGTGTATGCCGAAACTGTGCAGCGTTTACTGAAAAATCCAGTAATTTTATCTATTTTATTGGGTATGCTGTGCGTATTGTTGAATTTCAAACTGCCGCAAGCTATTGCACAAGTGCTGGAAATGTTGGGCAAAACTGCTTCACCTTTGGCTTTATTTGTGATTGGTGGAAGTTTGGTCGGCATGCAAATCAAGTCGGTGAATTTGCAAAGTATTGTTTTGGTTGCATTCAAAGTATTGCTGATGCCACTCACGATTTTTGGAATTTTATGGGCATTAGATGTGAACCGAGAAATGCTATTTGTCGGGACTTTGCTTGCGGCTTTACCAATGCCAATTGCCTTTGGTATTTTCGGGCAGCACTATGGTTTACATGAAAAAGCCTTAGCCCCCTTGGTGTTGAGTACAGTTTTTGGTTTTGTGATGGTGGCGATTTTATTGACACAATCGGGTAAGTATTTATAGCATCGGTATCGAAGTGCTCAAATCATAAAAAAAGTCTGTACCATGCTGATACAGACTTTTTTAAAAATTTCTCTGATTAATAGCTTTTATAAAGAAACTATCTTAACTTTTCTTAGCGGTTGCCTTGTTGGAAGCTTTGGCTTGATCTGCCATCATTTTTTCAACCACAGCCAATGATTCTTTGGCTTGCGCTACATTTTCCTGTGCCAGTGAGGCAAAAATCTTTTTCGCTTCAGGCAAGTTTTGCGGCACGATATTGCCATTCACAAACATATTGCCCACTGCCATGAGTGCAGGAATATAACCCTTTTGCGCCAAGTTTTGAATGCTTTGCAGCCCTTGCTTAATTGGTGCTTCATCTTTGTTTTTAAAGCCTGTGCTAATTTCGTACAAGGCTTTTGCATGTATGGCTTGATAATGATCTTTGGCAATTAAAGGTTGTAATAGTTTTAAACCTTTTTGGTCAGATGCTGCCGTATTTTCCGAGAAATATAAAACGGCTAAATCGACTGTGGCATCATTAAAACCCTGATTGGATGCCGTCTGTAAATATTGTTTGGCTTTTGCAGCATCCTGTTTTAAACCCAGTGCGCCAGTAAGATAGTTTTTGCCTAAAACATAACTCGCAACAGGGTAGCCTTTTTGGGCAGATTGCTCATACAACTGAATGGCTTTCTTTTCATTTTTTGCTGTGCCTTGTCCAGTTTGTGTCAAATAGCCTAAGTTATACATGGCTTGCGCATTGCCTGTTTTGGCAAGCTTTTCTAATTCCTGATAGGCATCTTTAACCTTGTTGGCTTGCATTAATTGTTCAATTTTGGCAAAAGCAGGATCGGTTGGAATGTTGCTATTTGCCATACTGATGCTGCTAGATAGGGCGATTGCACCCGCAATGAGTAGTTTTTTCATCATTTGAGTTGTACCTTGTTCTCTTTTACACATTATTCCGTTGATGTGCGTTTTGTTTTTACAGTGGTGCATTCATCATAAGTTGAAAAGTGTGAATGTAAATATAAAAAATGTGTACGAATGCTTTTTTTTTCATTGTCATTTGAAGGGAATCTTGCGACTCCCTTAACCTGAGCGGGTGGAATCTATTTTATTGCGGACGTGCAACATCGCCATTCAAATGTTCAGGCAAAGCCAATACTTGTACAGCTAACTCTTCCAAAGCACTTGGTTTGGCAACCACCAACGCTTTAAAACCTTCTGCAGTCGCTATGCTATTCACCACTTCCACATCATTATTCAGTTTGGCGGCAGGTGCAGGTGCTTCGCCTGAACCCTGAATTAAATGCAACCAATGTTTTGGTTTGGCTTTAAACCATAAACGTGCCACGACTTCCTGACCCAAATAACAGCCTTTGTCATAATGCACGCCATCTCGTTGATGCAAACGCAATTCCTGCGGTTGAAACACTTCTGCTGTTGAGGCTTGAATCCATGCCTGACCTGTTTCAATCGCTTGTAGTTGCCATGCGTTTAAATCAGTCACTTCAGCTGAAAATTCAGTTTGATTGCCCTGAATGGTTGGGTAAACCGTACCGATGGTTTCAAGCTGCATTTTTGAAAATGCACCAAACTTTTTAATGTGTTTGGCTAAATCTTCGGCTTGGTCGGCTGTGCTGATGATTTCAAAACATTCGGACGAGATTTTTTTAAGCCAGAAGCCAAACTGAACGCGTCCTTTTAAACTGCAAATTGCGGTATAACAGGTTGTATTTTCAGCTAATGTTTCGACATTGACTGTTACCTGACCTTGCAGGAATTTTTGTGCATCGACACCGTTTAAACTTAAAGCACTGAAAGCTAAATCGCGCATGAATAACCTTTCACATTGAAATCTAAGACTAAAGAATGAGGTCAATTTTGCGCTATTTTTCAAAAAAAAGCATTTTTAGGGCAAGAATTTTACTCAAAATGTAATTAAATGTTTCAAAAACCCCTGTTTTTATATTTAAGTGTATGAAATATATAGGATTTGGGAAATGGGTTTTTGGCAGCGTACAATGCTTTCGACGGGTGGAAACAATCATCCCATAAGATGTTGAGAACAATAGAGTAAGGGCGAATACCAGATGAATAACAACTACCGCAAACCACTGCAAGGCACTCAGCTCGATTTTTATGACGTGCGACAAGCCGTTGAAGATATCCAGCCAGGCGCTTATGCCAAACTTCCTTATACCTCAAAAGTACTTGCAGAACAGTTAGTGCGCCGTTGTGATCCTGCAATTTTAGAACAATCTTTAAAACAATTGATTGAGCGTAAACAAGAGCATGATTTTCCGTGGTATCCAGCGCGTGTGGTATGTCACGACATCTTGGGGCAAACTGCGCTCGTTGACTTAGCAGGTTTACGTGATGCGATTGCCGATCAGGGCGGCGATCCTTCTAAAGTGAATCCTGTCGTACCTACCCAGTTAATTGTCGATCACTCTTTAGCTGTGGAATATGGCGGTTTTGACCCAGATGCTTTCCGTAAAAACCGTGAAGTGGAAGATCGTCGTAATGAAGACCGTTTCCACTTTATTGAATGGACGAAAACTGCATTTGAAAATGTTGATGTGATTCCTGCAGGCAACGGCATCATGCACCAGATTAATCTGGAAAAAATGTCACCAGTCATTCAAAACCGTGAAGGCATTGCATTCCCAGATACTTGTGTGGGTACAGACTCACACACACCACATACCGATGCTTTGGGTGTCATTTCTGTAGGTGTAGGCGGTCTTGAAGCTGAAAACGTGATGTTGGGTCGTGCTTCTTGGATGCGTCTGCCAGACATTATTGGTGTGGAGTTGGTCGGTCAGCGTCAGGCTGGTATTACGGCAACGGACATCGTATTGGCTTTAACCGAGTTTTTGCGTAAAGAACGTGTGGTCGGTGCATATTTAGAATTCTTTGGTGAAGGTGCAGATAGCATGTCGGTGGGGGATCGTGCCACGATTTCCAACATGACACCTGAATATGGTGCAACTGCCGCTATGTTCTACATCGATCAAAACACCATCGACTATTTAACCTTAACAGGTCGTGAAGCAGATCAGGTCAAACTGGTTGAAACTTATGCTAAAGAAATTGGTCTTTGGGCATCTGAAATGACACAGGCAGAGTATCCACGTGTATTACGTTTTGATCTTTCAACGGTAACTCGTAATATTGCAGGCCCATCGAATCCGCATGCACGTGTTTCAACTGCAGACCTAAAAGAAAAAGGCATTGCAGGTGTGGTTGAAAACCGTACCGATGGTTTAATGCCAGATGGTGCCATCATCATCGCTGCGATTACTTCTTGTACCAATACCTCAAACCCGCGTAATACTGTAGCAGCAGGTTTGTTGGCACGTAAAGCCAATGAGTTAGGTTTAGTGCGTAAACCTTGGGTGAAATCATCATTTGCACCAGGTTCTAAAGCGGCTGCATTGTATTTGGAAGAAGCAGGCGTACTGAAAGACTTAGAAAAACTTGGTTTTGGTATTGTGGCTTATGCATGTACCACCTGTAACGGTATGTCGGGTGCATTAGACCCAGCGATTCAACAAGAAATCATTGACCGTGACTTGTATGCGACTGCGGTGCTGTCGGGCAACCGTAACTTTGATGGTCGTATCCATCCGTATGCGAAACAAGCATTCTTAGCATCACCACCGTTGGTTGTGGCTTATGCGATTGCAGGAACGATTCGTTTTGACATCGAAAAAGATGCTTTGGGCACAGATCAAAATGGCAACCCAATTTACCTGAAAGATATTTGGCCATCTGATGCAGAAATTGATGCTTTGGTGAAAGAATCGGTTAAACCTGAACAATTCCGCCAAGTGTATATTCCAATGTTCGATTTGGGTGAGTCGGAAAAATCTGAAAGTCCACTCTACGACTGGCGTCCACAAAGTACTTATATCCGCCGTCCACCATATTGGGAAGGTGCATTGGCTGCGCCACGTACTTTGGCCAATATGCGTCCGTTGGCAATTTTGGGCGATAACATCACCACAGACCATTTATCTCCATCGAATGCGATTATCTTAGATTCGGCAGCAGGGGAATATTTGGCAAAAATGGGCTTGCCAGAAGAAGATTTCAACTCTTATGCAACGCACCGCGGTGATCATTTGACTGCACAGCGTGCAACTTTGGCGAATCCGAAATTGTTTAATGAAATGGTGGTACGTTCAGACGGCACAATTAAGCAAGGTTCTAAAGCGCGTGTTGAGCCAGAAGGCGAAGTAATGCGTATGTGGGAAGCGATTGAAACTTATATGAACCGTAAGCAGCCGTTAATTATTATTGCGGGTGCAGATTATGGTCAGGGTTCAAGCCGTGACTGGGCTGCAAAAGGTGTGCGTCTTGCGGGTGTGGAAGCAATTGTAGCTGAAGGTTTTGAGCGTATTCACCGTACCAACTTGGTGGGTATGGGCGTATTGCCACTTGAGTTTAAAGCGGGTGTTAACCGTAAAACTTTAGGTTTGGATGGTACGGAACTTTATAGCGTGATTGGTAATATTGCGCCACGTTCGACTTTGACTTTGGTGATTGAGCGTTCAACGGATGATGGTAAAAACCAAACAATTGAAGTGCCAGTAACTTGTCGTTTAGATACCGAAGAAGAAGTATCTGTGTATGAGGCGGGCGGTGTATTGCAACGCTTTGCGCAGGATTTCTTGGAAGGGAATGTGGCTTGATGATGTTTTAAGAATCTTCTTTAATTTTTCTTCTTTAAAGAAATGTTAGAGAATGATTATTGTTGAGAAAAGACCTCATTGTTAAGTGAGGTCTTTTTTTTTTGGAAGATGAATATATTGTGAATTAAACAGCAAACTCCTTGTAAACCTAACTTAATTTTCTAAAAAGTATCTTTCATTCAAAAAATCAGCAGTTATCAAAAACAATAAAATTTAAAAGTAGAAGTTTATTTGGTTGAAAAACACCCAATAAATACCTATCATAAGATATGTATCAAAAACGATGGAGTAGCCCAATGACTACCGCAAAAGTTTTTATGACAGGACGAAGTCAAGCCATTCGATTGCCTAAAGAATTTCGCTTTGAAGGCAAAGAAGTTGAAATCTTTCGTCGTGGTGATGAAGTGATTCTTCGTGAAAAACCAGTAACGGTAGATCGGTTATTTAAAGCGTTATCCCAAATACCAAATGACTTTTATGCAGATGAAAGAGAAGATCTGCCGCCTCAAGAACGGGAAATGTTCTAATGCAAGTACAATATTTATTAGATACAAATATTTGTATTTACATTATTAAATACCGACCTGAAATTGTGCGTCAGCATTTTGAAAAACATCTTCCGCATCGAAATATATTAATTTCTGTCATTACGTTGGGAGAATTACGTTTTGGTGCAGAAAAAAGTCAACATAAAGAAAAGGCTTTAAAAGTCATAGATGAATTAACATCAATGATTCAAGTGGTTGAATTGGATGAAAATGTTGCACACCATTATGCAGAAATACGCCAGAACCTTGCATCTAAGGGGCAGATCATTGGCGCAAATGACTTATGGTTAGCAGCACATGCACGTGCAAATCATTGGGTCATGGTCACCAATAACGAAAAAGAATTTACTCGTGTCGATGGATTAAAAGTCGAAAACTGGGTATCTAATCCTTTGTAAGTGAGTTAGATTTTTTATAAAAATCATCCTTTGCCTAACTGCCCTCATCACCCGTCAAAATGGACAATAGACAATCATCACAGAATAGATATACTGGATTGACCATTTCTAAACCACACGGAGAACAAAGATGGTAACTGCAGGTGATAAACCAGGAACAGGCTTCTATTTTTGTGTCCAATGCGGGCATCGCGTTTACTTAGAAATTGGTACAGACCGTCTACCACCGTGTACCAAATGCCATGGCACCGAATATAACAACAAGGTTGCCTAAGCTACACGACTTAAAACAGCTGATCCTGTTTTTAATCTAAAGCCCTATCACCCGATGGGGCTTTTTGCTATTTTACCTAAAGAAAACCCAAGGCAATGAGGTACAACATGGAAACAATACTCGGTTTATGTGTCGGCATTGGGCTAAGTGCTGCCAGTGGTTTTCGGGTTTTCGTACCTTTATTGGTTATGAGTGTTGCCGCGCTCATGGGTTGGTTTGAACCCTTAAAAGGTTTTGAATGGTTGGCGATGCCTGCTGTTTGTCTGGCTTTGACCGTGGCAACAATCAGTGAAATTGCTGCGTATTATGTACCGTGGGTTGATAACTTACTCGATACCGTTGCAACGCCTGCCGCCATGATTGCAGGTACACTCACTACAATGGCTGTAAGCAGTGGCGAAATGTCGCAATTTGCCAGTTGGGCTTCGGCCATTATTGTCGGTGGCGGTACAGCGGGTGTGGTGCAAATGAGTACAGTTGCGGCACGTGGCGTATCAACCGCAACCACAGGCGGTGTTGCTAATCCTGTAATTTCAACAGGAGAGTGGATTGGGGCTGCCGTACTTTCAGTGTTGTCTTTCATTGTGCCTGTATTGGTGGTTTTTGTAGTGCTACTGACCTTAATTTGGGCAATTCGCTGGATTCGAGGCAAAAAGAAAGTTGTTGAATCCTCCACATAGATTTTTGGTCAGTTTGAAAACATTTGAAAATAATCATGGTAATAAATTCAATATTTAAGCTTTATTTGATGATTTAAATGCATAAAAAATGTCTATTTGGGAAATTTTTTAAAATATGACTTAAAAAGTGATAAAAATTTTAAAAATTAATCAAAATAAAATCATTTCGGGGAAACAATCCCATCCTCAAATCACTACTATATATCTCAAGGGTGTGATGGGGATCGAAAAGAGTAGATTGCTACCAGTTGCGTACAACGTGCGTGTAGTACTTACCCAAAAGGTCTCGATTCGGCTTAGGACGCTATAAACCAGAAGTTTATAGGCTATAAGATCATGGCTTATCCAGCATGATAGTTGAAGTAAACCACAGTTGTTTTCCCTAACACCCTAAAGAATATTGTTGAAAATATAAAAAACAAAACAAGATCAAGACAATAAAATCCAGACAAAATAAAAGCTTAAATGAATTTTAAACCATCTTTCTGATACAAAACTCCCATCAAATTTTTCATTCAAATCTGTTAATTTGCAATAATCATCTACATCTAATTAGGTGTGATATGAGTGTTGATTACGATTTTTGGTGTCGCTTATTACTGACCTGCGCACTGATTAACTATGCCATTTTAATGCTGTGGTTTGTGGTGGTGATTTTCGCGCATGACTGGCTGCGACAGTTACATGGCAGATGGTTCAAATTGTCAGATGCAAGTTTTGATGCCATTCATTATGGCGGCATGGCGGTCTATAAAATTGGGGTATTGCTATTGAATATCGCGCCACTCATCGCGCTGTATATGATGCGACCTTAATTTAAAACTCTATAAACAAGCAACCGCTTTAAACAGTACATTAAAAACACACGGTCATCGAAATAGAGGCGAAAAGCCCGCAATTTGAGGAGTTGGCAAACATGAATCAATTTAAACCTGCACTGATTTTAGGCGGTCTAATTTGTTTGGGGATGGTTATCGCGGGTTGGATCTTGGGCAATAGCGCACTTAAAATTAAACAATATGAGCGTGTGGTTTCAGTCAAAGGTTTGTCTGAACGTGAAGTAAAAGCCAATGTGGCGGTGTGGCCAATTCGTTTTAGTACTGCCAGTCAAGACTTGGCGGCGCTATATGACACCATGCAAAGCCAAACCTCCCAAATTCAAAACTTTTTAAAAAATGAAGGTTTTAGTTCTGAAGAAATTACCATTGCGGCACCTGTAATTACCGATAAATACGCCCAGCAATATGGTGGCGATGGCAATGTTGCTTTGCGTTATACCGCACATCAAACCATTACGGTCTATACCAAAAATATTGATAAAGTGCGCAGCGCACAAAGTCGCTTGGTCGATTTAGGTAAAAATGGAATTGCCTTTGGTGGTGAAGATTACGGGCAACGCACCGAATATTTATATACGCAACTAAATGACATCAAACCTGCCATGATTGAGCAAGCCACACAAAATGCCCGCAGTGTTGCAGAAAAATTTGCTGCAGATTCTGACAGTCGTTTAGGCAAAATTAAATCGGCCAATCAGGGCGTATTTAGTATTGAAGACCGTGACAGCAACACGCCATATTTGAAAAAAGTACGTGTGGTGTCTACGGTGGAATACTATTTAGCAGACTAAGTTTGGCAGACTAAGTTTCGCAGACTAAGTTTGACAGATTAAGCTTGGCAGACTCAGCCAATTTAAAATCTAAATCTTTACACTAAAAAGTACACCGCCCGACTGAATTGACAGTTTGGGCTGTGCTTGATATTTTGCCCGCACCGCTTTGTATGCTGTATGTTCATGGCTTTAAACGACAACTTTATTTATGCACCTCCACAAGAACCCTTAGTGATTGTCTATGAAGATGACGATTTATTGGTGATTGATAAGCCCGCAGGTTTATTGTCGGTGCCTGGGCGTTTGCCCGAACATCAGGACAGCGCATATTTAAGAGTACTCGCAGATTATCCTCAGGCAAAAATTGCCCATCGTTTAGATATGGCGACCTCAGGTATTCTCATGTTTGCCAAGCATCGTGATGCAGAAGTCGCATTGAGTAAAATGTTTCAGGCGCGAACAGTAGAAAAAAACTACATTGCTTTAATTCAAGGCAAACTTGAAGGTGAGGGCAGTGTCGATGTGCCTTTAATTACCGATTGGGAAAACCGTCCACGCCAAATTGTGCATTTCGATTTAGGCAAGCCTGCGCAAACGCTGTATCAGGCTTTGGAATATTGTGCGGTTGAAGATATTACCCGTGTATTGCTCACCCCGCTTACAGGGCGCTCACATCAGTTACGAGTACACATGCAATATATTGGACATCCCATTACAGGCGATAAGTTATATCATCCTGAACCGAAAAAAAGCACTTTAGGTCGGATGGCGCTGCATGCCAGTTATTTGGCTTTCACGCAACCTTTAAGCCAAGTTCCTGTTGCAATTCGAGCACAGCTTCCTTTTTAGAGATTTTGGGATTCAATTTTTCTAACAGGCGCACATTTTTCAATTTTTTTGTGAAAATACTCAAAAATTGGGATGGTCTTCGTGCCGCTAACTCGCTAACGTATCCTTAGAGCTGTCGTTATTCATTTGCCTTGGCATAAATGAAGGAAATGAATAACTCGCTGTTTTAAAATTTTGTGTTTTTGAGTGTGGTGGGCTGTCAAAGCGGGTTAGAAAGCGTCTTTAAAACTGAAGATGACTTTTTAAAATATGGCAGACCAATGCGGTGGGAGAAGTTATATGCTGTATATATTGGGTGCAATCATTATTGTTTTGGTGGTGATTATTTTTTGGCAATCTCAGCGCCGCCGTGAGTTGTCTGCCAGCATTCAATCTTTACAAAGCAATTTAGACCGCACTCGCTCCAATTTGGCGTCCGATGAGTTAGAAAGTAATGAATTAGAGCATCAGCTCACCATGCTACGCATCGAAATAGGCAGTTTAAAAGGTCGTTTAGAAACCTTGCAGCACTATCAACATATTTTAGACGTTGAGCAATATGTATTAGAACGTCGTCAACAAGTAGAAATGTTTGTAGAAATGATTAAATCCGAAGCGGAAAATACGCGGGAGCAGTGCAAGCAACAAGTTGAAAAAGTCCGAGATTTTTTAGCCGAGCATGAGCAAAAAACCAAAGCCAAAACGCTTAAAACAGCACAAGATCAATTGGGTGCTTTTTATAACTTGGTTGAAGAACGTCAGCAACTCGAACAGATTATGACCGCGCTGTATCATAAAATTGAACATCATACGCCTGCTTTTCAGTTGCCTGCACAGCAGCTAGTGGATGATCTGATTGAAGGTTATGGCTATAGTGATGCAGCACAGCACCTGCAGCAAGTACGACACAAGATTCAAGATGCGGTCAAAAATCAAGAAGTTGCGCATTGTGCTTTTGTCGATGAGCAACGCCGTCTAGCGGCAGTGACTTTGCTGGCTCAAGCATTTAATAGTAAAGCAGATTTATATTTGGCGCAGCTGACTGAACATAATCTGGCTGAATCGCTTCAAGCTTTGCAGGATGATTTTACTTTGCTGAATCATTATGCGGCTGCATTTGGACACGCAAAAATTCTAGACTCTTACTTAACACTTCGACAAGAAGAATTAAAGTTTGCTGCTTTACTGTTGGCATTTAAACAGGAAAGCATCTTGTCAGATGCCACAAATTAAACTGGCTGCAAATGCTTAAAGCAATTGTAGTGTCATGTAAAAGCAAGCTTCTGGGTAATTCAGACTAAAGTCAGTGTAAAACGAGATGAAAATTGAGTCCTTCGGGCAAATTTGTGCTATGTTGAATTCACTATTTTGTCACTTGCCAGATATATATTGGCTAAAAAGATAACAAGGATATTCGCATGACACGTGACTATGAACAATTCCCTGATGATGATAATGGCAATGTACTTTGGCAAATGCATGAAGATGGGGATGACCTGACAGAGCCACATGAGATTGAGTACTCCATCGCTTTTACCACACAAGAACAAGCTGAAAAATGTGCTTTGTATTTGTTGGCCGAAGAACAAAAAATTTCATTATTCCAAGATGAAGAATCTGACGCAGTTGAATGGATCATTACCATTTATGTTTACATGGAACCAGAGTATTCAGACATTATCGATTTAGAGCAATGGTTCAGCAAAATTGCTGAAGAACATGGCGGTGAATACGATGGCTGGGGCTGTATGGCTTACGTCTACGATGATGAAGACGAAGACGATTACGAAGATTAAATCGGGTATCTGAAAAGCATGTGTTGATCACATGCTTTTTTATTTGTGATACATAATCTGCTGCCTAAAACTTTGGCGCTGATGACGTCATCATAAAAGATGCAGAGGTGCAAATATGGATATTGCAATGAAACGCGCTTATCTTGAAGCGACTCAGGCAGATGGAACACGGGTGTTGGTTGATCGTTTATGGCCGCGTGGTGTGAGTAAAGAACGCGCTCGTATTGACTTATGGCCCAAAGAAATTACGCCTTCGACTGGGCTGCGTAAATGGTATCATCAAAACCCTGAACAACATTGGGATGAGTTTCAGCAGCGTTATATAGCTGAATTAGCAGAGCAAGAAGAGGCTTTACAGGCGTTGTGTGAACTGGCACAGCAGCAAAAAATCACTCTGGTCACAGCAGCTAAAGTTGAGCAGCACAATCATGTAGTGGTATTAAAACGCGTGATGCTGCAACGCTTAGCACAGTCCAATTAAAGAGTTTTATTTGATTATCCTTGTGCTTTATAAGGATTTTAAGTTTATGAAAATTCAGTAAAAAATGCTATAATATAGTTTTTGAGGTTTTTTATGTCTTTGCCAAATTGCCCAAAATGCCAATCAGAATACACTTACCAAGATGGCGACCTACTGATTTGTCCTGAATGCTCACATGAGTGGAAAGAAGGGGAACAGCTAGAAGAAACTGCTGCTGTGATTAAAGATGCAAACGGCAACGTGTTGGCAGATGGCGACACGGTGACTGTGATTAAAGACCTGAAAATTAAAGGTTCTTCGGCTGCTGTAAAAGTGGGAACGAAAGTGAAAAATATTCGCTTAATTCCAGATGCAGCAGATGGTCATGACATTGATTGTAAGATTGATGGCATGGGAGCTATGAAATTAAAATCTGAATATGTGAAAAAAGCTTAAGTTTAAGCAGATTTCAACAGCGCAGGCGACTTGAGTTGCCTGCGCTTTTTTATGGAGTTTATAAAAGTATTTTAGTATTCAAATTGAGCAACAATAACTTTAAGAGTGTACAAAATTAATACTGTTTTCTTGTGCCTAAGTCCTTTATATTTTAAGTGAAAAGAATAATTTTTAGGCAGTTTAAAGCCTAGCATCATTCAACAACACACTTCACCACTCATAAGAAAACTGGGGGCAAGTATGTCAGGATGGTTTGAGATTTCACAAGCAAGCAATGGTCAGTACCGCTTTGTACTTAAAGCTGGGAATGGCGAAATTATCTTAACCAGTGAACAGTATAAGGCGAAAGCATCGGCAAAAAATGGCATCGCTTCGGTACAAAAGAACAGTCAGGATGATGGGCGTTATGATCGATTGACATCTAAGAATGATAAGCCGTATTTTAATTTAAAAGCTGCCAACCATCAGATTATTGGTACGAGTCAGCTCTATACTTCTGAACAATCACGTGACAAAGGCATTGAGTCGGTGAAAACCAATGGCGCAAGCACCACGGTCAAGGATTTAACGCAGGAATCGTAATCTTTTGCATTAAATCTTGATGTTCAATTGCATTAGAAAAGCATGCTCTGGCGTGCTTTTTTATTGAGCTGAGTAGGCAAGGTGTTAAATCTAGCCTTGATTAAGCCGTTGAATCACAGATGACAATTTCAGGAGTTGCGAAGATTATGAATTTCAAATGCAATCTAAAAATATTACTGGCGATCGGTGGTTTGTTGGGTAGTGTTAATATTTTTGCAGTACCAATCACTACTGAAAAAACGATTGCTTCAAGCCAGCCGACTGCTTTGCAAGGACTGTATTTTCAGCATCAAGATTGGGAGTTGGCCTGTGATAATACAGGAACTTGCCGTGCTGCAGGCTACCAAGCCGATGATGATTTTGAACAACCGATCAGTATGTTATTGACCCGTCAAGCAGGTGCAAAGACTGCTGTACAAGGACAATTGCAAATTCAAGAAGATATTGCTCAAGCCACTTTATTTTTAAATGAACGCGCTTTGCAGCAATTAAACTTTCATGAAAGTATCGCCAATTTATCTGCTGCCAGTGTGCAAAAGCTGTTGGCACAGGCGCGTCAGCATGTCGTGATCGAGTTGAAACATGGTCAACAACGCTGGAAATTGTCTGATGCAGGCATGAGTGCAGTGTTGCTAAAAATGGATGAATTTCAAAAACGTGTGGGTACAGACTCCGCAATATTGGCAAAAGGCAATCAAGCATCCACGCAGGTCTTAAAAGCGCAAGCGATGCCTAAAATTAACATTCTCATGCAGCCTCAACACCGAACCGCCAAAGCACAGGTGCTTACCGCGGCCAGTGCAGAAAAGTTATATCCAATTTTACAAAAAACCGTAGATCGTGAAGATTGTTATATGCTGTTTGAACCTGAACAAGCAGAACAGCAGATTCATACTTATCCCTTAAATCAAGATAGCGTGTTGGTTGAGGCAAGCTGTTGGCGAGGGGCTTATAATTGGGGTGTGGCTTATTGGGTTATGGATGAAAAACTGCAAAAGATACAGCAATTTGTAACTGATTCTGCTTCAGAATTTAGCAATGGACAGATTTTTGCCTATCAAAAAGGGCGTGGAATTGGCGATTGTTTCAGTCAAATTGAGTGGGCGTGGAATGGTCAGCAGTTTGTCAAAAGCTATCAATTCGATGCAAGACAATGCAAAGGTTTTGCAGGCAGTGCATGGGAAATGCCAAGCTTTGTCAGCAAGGTTGAATAGCCGATATTCACTAGGGGCTTTTGACATTTCATAAATGGCTTGCGCTGTAGGCTAAAACTGAGCAGATCAGGCATGAAACGCAAGTAATAGCGAGACTATTGCTAAGTTTCATAACACAATCTGAGAAAGTTTTAGCCACAGCCTTTCAGGGCGAGCATATTTTTTGCTGCTATTGCGTTATGTGCCAGTCATTTAGAATGACTAAATTTCCTGTCCCATGCCTTATATCAGCTAAAAAATATGCATCGCCGCAAACATAGACGAATTGTCAGCAGACCCTAATAAAAGCTGAAATTTTTTAGATGAAGCTTGAGTTTGATGGATTCAATGTTTAAGTCGTGTGCGCGACTAATTTTTCAATGATTTCATCCAGCTTTTTCAGACGCTTGATTTCATCCCACAAAGCTTTGGCTTCGGGATAATGTTTCGACATCATGCCGAGCCATTGTTTATAACGTCCCAGCATCCCAATTTCTGTTTTGGCAGGGCCGTGAATAAAGCGAATTTGTAGTTGCAGCAAATCTTGCCAACTCAGCAAAGGCAGGTCTGAATTTTGACGAATACATTGGGTCAAGTCTGGGGTGGTGACCGCACCACGACCAATCATCAAATCTTCACAGCCCGATTCTAACTGGCATTGTTTGGCATCGGCATTGTTCCAAATTTCACCATTGGCGATGACGTTAATCTTCAAGGCTTCACGAATAGGACGTAGCTGATCCCAAAATGCGGGAGGCGTATAGCCATCGGCTTTGGTACGTGCATGTACTGTAACCCATGCTGCGCCTGCATCTTCAATGGCGTGCGCATTTTCTAGCATGAAGTTCCGATCCATATAGCCTAGACGCATTTTGGCGGAAACTGGAATATGAGCAGGAACGGCATCGCGAACCGCTTTAACCAGTTCATATACTACTTCGGGTTCATCGAGTAAAACTGAACCGCCACGATGCCGATTGACTGTTTTGGCAGGGCAGCCAAAGTTCATATCAATTGCAGGTGCACCCATAGCCGCAACTTTGGCTGCATTGGCGGCTAACATTTCAGGATTATTCCCCAAAAACTGAACATGCACAGGCGTACCTGCCGCAGTTTTGCCATTGGTGAGTAGTTCTGGGCAATAGGTGTGGTAGATATGGTCTGGCAAAATGCTGTCTGTGACCCGAATAAACTCAGTCACACACCAGTCGAAGCTGCCGACAGACGTGAGGACATCACGCATGATCGGATCGGTTAAGCCTTCCATGGGTGCAAGAATCAGTTTCACAAGATGCTGCCAGTTCAAACAAAAGTGGAGTTATACGTTTTTTTATAGAGGATGTCTAGGATAGGAAGATTACCTAGCATTTATATAATTTGATACGATTAAAATTTCATCTATTTCAAATAATACCTTATAAATATTTATATAGAATAGACTTCTTGCGTTAGTCAAAATTTAAACAGCCCAAAGCTACATTTTATAAGGTTTTAGCCAATTCAAAAATTAGGTAAAACGATACTTTCGCAAGAGGTCTAATTTTCTATAAACTATGGGGGTAATAAAAATGAAATCAAGAAATAATCAGCTTATGGTGAAGCTCATTTCATTAATGTTTGTGGTTTTGTTGACAGCATGTGGTGGTGGTGGCGGTGGTGAAAATACCAATAGCCTTAGCCCTAAAAATGAATTGTATTTTAAAGATGGAAACGAGCAACTTCAACAAACTGGGGTGCAGACAATTTCTGTACAATCTATACCACTTGATCAGGAAACATATATTGGATACATAGCGGGTGAAGAAATTAAGCTAGTTCGATCGGAGTTAGGAGATTTAATATTTTTACTACCAATAGGTATTTCAGCTGGTGACCATACTATTACTGTAAAGATTAATGGCAAAGAATATCAAAAAAAAATTAAGGTACTTGAGTCACAAACTTTTAGCAGATCAGAAAGTTTAGATGTATTAAATGCAAATATTGAGCTAGCACAAAATACACTTATTGAAACTCTAGAAAGACAAAGAGCGACAGATGGAGATCAAAAAATAATTGATGATCTTGAAAGGAATATAAATTTATTAAATCAAAAAGAAATACATCTATCCTCTGCGACTGATATGGAACTTGATTATCTTGCAAAAATTTTCACCTCCTTAGAAATGGGAAGTGCAACAATAATGGCAAGAAGTTCAAGCGATGTACAATGCGAGAGTTCAATGGCTGCTTATGCTGCGAAGGTAACAGTTGCTGTGGCTGCTGTAGGTTTGTCAGTTGCTCTCAGTCCTACTATTGTTGGTGGAATCGGTGCAGCAATTATTGCGGGCTTAACAGTCCATCATGTAATTGATGATGTAGGTCAAGGATTTTTAAGTTTATGGCACAATTGTGTAGCTGCAAGATTTAATGAGTTGATTGAGGAGGCGTTCCCAAGTAGTCGTATATCTTCGAATTTATTTTCACGCACAACAGTGGTTAATGACAGCAATATTTATCTTGAATTAAATTCTGGTACAGAAACCTTTTATAAAGTTAAAACAGAATATAATGCTACTCAAGAACTTATGGATTTTTTACCTGTAGTAAAAAGTTTGGTGAATAGGTTTTCAAGTATTGTTCCAAATAGCATTTTGACTTTCATAAACAATGCACAACAGTCGTATAAAGAAGTTGTAAATCCGAATCAATTGTCAATTACTGATATTAATAATCCTAATGTTAGTGGCGTATTGAAGATGATTGATGCAGAAGTTTTTTCACTGAAATTTAGAGCTTTGGTTCCAGCTTCGCAACTCGAAAATTTTTCTTTTGCAATATACGATGCAAAGAATGATATCAAAACAATATATAGAGTTGATTTATCAGTTCCTGCGGTTTGTCCATCTATAAGCGAAGAAAACTCGATCGTAGTAAGCAATGGACAAAAATGTAAAGTTGTAGATATTTTAAAAGACACTCAATTAGTACGATATAGAGAGTATGAAAATAGACTACTCGTCACTGATGAGCGTTATCAACCAGGAAATACACAGAATCTTAAATTTACTAAACTTCAAGATGCGGATGTGGATATTGGAGATATTTGGGTAGCTGAACTTGAAAGTGCTGAATATTTTTATCTCAAACAAAATGTTGATTCAACATGGATGACATTACCATATAAATCTTTACATAAAGATATTGATGGAAATATTCAGTTAATTAAAGAGTACAGTCCGCCGAGACAAAATAGTTTAAATGAATGGGGGGTTGTATTGAAGGAAGACTCTTACTGTCAAGTACGTTTGGCTAGCTATCATAGAAATACCAGCCATTGTTATTACAGTGAACCATTACAAACGCTAGATGGAAATTGGATTAGTGTTTTTGAAAGAGTAAGAGCATTTTTTGACTCTTCATATTATTCAACTTATGAAGACTATTATTATAGCCAGCCACAGCAAGGTGTAAATGGGTCTTGGCAAGTCGCAATAAGTAAGATTGATTCTTATTATGTTGATGGAAGAAGCTATTATAAAACTTATTATTCAACGCCAATTTTTGAAAATTCTGGAAAATTAGTTAGTGTAAAATCGGAACATATTCAATATCATGATAATGAGGTGGTATCATATCATGAATATTTTTCACAGCCTCTATTAAATCATATTCTAGGTCGGTGGGAATCTGTTTCTAAAAGTACAACTCAATACTTTAGTGATGGAGGAGTACAATATAAAACTATTTCTCATGAACCTAAACAAAATCTATCAGGGGATTGGGTTGCGCTTCCATCCAAATTTCAAGGTTATGATGAAGTGCCAGTGGAAAGATTTTATTCTGAACCCTTATTAAACCCTAATGGAAACTGGACGGTTGCAGAAATTGCAACTTATATTGGTGGCAATCTTTATCAGAGTTGTACACCAACTCGACTCAGTAGTTCACATAACTGGGAGTGCCATTAAGGGTTAATAACTGCTAGTTGAAATCTACCTATTTCTATATTATTATATACAAATGAGTAGATATGTTAGTATT
>NZ_NOZT01000015.1:0-66696 GCF_002412355.1 Acinetobacter sp. YT-02 | reverse complement strand
CCCGATAAAATACCCATAAAACAAGAGGAAGCTCAAATGAGCTTCCTCTTGTGAAAAATTGTGGGACAGCAATGGAGCAGTAGCTCCTTTTTTTATTTTGGTTTATTAAAAATAATTTTATAAGGTGCAACTAGGATGATTGAAATTAGAAATTGTATGCACAATTTTAGAATATAAAAAGGCACAACATAAAAGGGGATTGTACGTAAAGCAAGCATACTGGTTGGGATAATTCGGTCATAATATCTACGCCGTATTGCTAGAGATGCATTCTTGCGTAACTCTTTAGACAATGCCTTATTATTTTTTAAATAGATTGTATTGGCTAGAGGTTGTTTCTTTCTATACTCATTAAGAAAAGTATTCATACTTTCACGGAATAGAATGACCTGTCGACGGACCTCAAAGTGATCTTTCTTCTTTTTGGCTTGGGCAATGACACTCGTATCGTGGTAACGGAAATAATTTAAACATTCTGCTGTATAGAAAATATCACCTTGAGATATGATTTTAGCCCAAATTTGCCAATCTCCGATAAATCTTAAGCGTGGATTTGCTCCACCGACATCAAGATAGGTTTGTTTTTTAAAAACTACGGCACTCGCATTTGGAATAGTATTTCCTGTGTTTAAAAACTTTTCAAAATATTCTAAGCCGCACATCTCAAAATCATTTTCAAATAAAGTCGGGTTAAGATGATCTGTAGCATCTTTCCATGAACCTGTCACTATGCCATTTTCATTCATGCGATAAGATTGACTATAGGCTAAGACTAACTTTTTATTCTTATAAAATGGAGCAACCAGCTTCTCTAAAAAGTGTGGATCAGCAACATCATCTGATTCTGCAATCCAGATTAAATCTCCTTTTGCCAGTTCAATCCCTTTATTCCATTGAAAAAAAGTTGAGCCGGAGTTTTTTTCATTGATAATACAATGCGAAACTTTTGGGTGGTTGGAATATCTTTTTAATATTTCAGCACTGTTATCTGGAGAGAGATCATCAAGTAGAATAATTTCGAAGTCGGATAAAGTTTGATTAAGAATGCTTTTAATGCGTTCTTCTAAATATTTTTCATGGTTATAACAAGGAATAATGACGCTAACAAACACGGAATGGGTAACCTATCTAGATCTATTGTGAAATTTTTGAATCAAGTAACAATTCAACCAGAGTTTTTAACCTATTTTTATAGGTGTGGTGATAATGGACTTTATCTTTTGCTAATCTAGCATTAATTATGGTTTCTTTAAGTTTACTTTTCAATTCTTGGGGATTTGAAAAGTAAATAATTTCCTCATCAATTTTAAATACTAATTCTAAATCCTCAACATATTCACTGACTAATATACATCCACATGCAGGTGCTTCGAAGCATCGCATATTCATACCTTGCCTAATATTTTTTTTGTTAATCAGATTTAAAATATATTTATGTTTTCGGTAAAGATTTGCTACTTGCGTTAAAGGAATATTGTATGGATGAATAATACTATCTGCTTTTTTGAGTTTATCCCAACCTTTACCATAAATTGTAAGAGGAAGAGGAATTTGTTCAATCAGTTCCTGTCTGTTAGGTGACCACGCACCAATAAATAATAAGCGTTCAGCTTTCGACTCATTGCCTTCAAAAAAGATATTGGGATTATAGGCTAATGGCAAATACAGGCTATTTGTAATACCTATTTTTTTTGCATCCTCCATGAAGCTGGAATCTGTAAAGCAAAATAAATCGATAATCTCTTTAGATTTAGCTAATCTTTGATCAAAGAAGTCACCAATCCAATGCGCTTTTTTACATGGATATTTTGATAAAACCTTTATTAAAGAGGGTGAGAAGTAAAATAAATCGACAATTAAAATTAAGTCTGGTTGAAATGAATATAACTTTTTCTCTAGTAATTTCGCTGTGTATACGTCTTTGTTGGGAATAATTTTTTTTAAAAAACGTTCTAGTGTATTGTTATGATTGAGAGCAAAGCCTGAAATTACATAGTCAGCGCTTTGATCATTTGAGTCCAATATATTTTCATACCATTGGAGAATGCCATTTCGTTTGCCAATCACTAAAATCTTTAATTTTGCCATTATTATTTATCCAGATTCCTATTCAACACTATATAAACTATCCTATAAAATTACCAGTGCACCTAAAATACTCTTTAAGAAATAATAGACTAATGGGGTATTAGAGTATAAAGATATCATTCGCAAGTATAGAGTACATAAATAACCACTGAGCGACTAAAAAAACAGCATGATTCTATGGTTGTGTATGGCAATATAGCATCGCTTTTTATCTAGGGTTTGATGTATAAAGATTTTTATTCCCTTCAACATTTCTAAAGCGCTTATAAGACCAAATATATTGCTCGGGTGCGATATTAATCATGTCTTCTAAATTTTGATTCAAGCTATCCACTGAAGTTTGTAGATCCTTCGATAAAATCTGATCGGATAGTGGTGAGCAATACACATTAAAACCCGATGTTTCATCACGAATACAATTGAGGCCTACTATATTGCATTGGGTCTTACTGACCAGTTTTGACACCAGCGTGGTAGATAAGGTCTTTTGCCCAAAAAACTCTGAATAAATACCTCCCGATGCTTTCGGAAGATGATCTGGTAAAATGACCGTTAAGCCTCCTTGCTTCAGATGTTTAAAGATGGCACGTACGCCATTTTCATCGGTGGGGACAAGCGTGGCATTCAATCGCTGGCGCGCTTCTAGCATAAAGCGATCCACTGCTTTATGTTTATTGGGCTTGTACATGATCATCGGGGCGGCATGTAAATTCAGCCATGCATTTAAAAATTCCCAACAGCCCAAATGTGCAACCACAACTATAACGCCTTTTTTATTGGCTAAGGCTTCTGTAAGATGCTGCTCTCCGTAAATATTTTTGATCTGATTTAAGCTGTATTCAGGCGGCATACCCCAACATTTGATTGATTCTATATAGGTCATACATTGACTTTTTAAGCTTTTCTTGAGGAGAGTCTGGTAGGCTGTTTCATCTAGTTTTGGATAAGCCAGCTTTAAATTGATGCTGGTAATTCGTTTGAGTGAGGAATTGAAGGAATACAGCAGAATTGCAATGCAGGATGCCAGAAGCTGTAAAAAAAACAACGGAAATCGGGAAATGACTTTGAGGAAAAAATACATAATATTGTAACTCTTTGAAAACTACACTGGTTATAAGAAGAAAATTTTGCAAAGAGTTTTATTACAGCAAGGATGATGCTGCCCCTATGTCTAAATCACAGATAAGGAGTTAAACATTTTCAGAACAAAATAAAACGAGATAAAACCACTGAGGAAAGTCACCACTCAGTGGTTAAAGAAGGGAATTATTCGACTTTCTCTGCGTTGCCTTTTAAAACCATATAAATCAGCCCCACAAAAATCACAAATGCGCCGCCAATAGAACTTAAGCTAAAGTATAAAATACGGTCATTGGTGTCTAAGGCAAACAGGTTATTGGCCAGAATATAACGCATGAATAACCATTGAGCGACAGCAAATACAATTAGCATAATGCCACGATTACGAACTGCAGGACGCATAGCCATAGTAACGCTCAACTCAAAATTCAAAACGAAGTGCTATTATGCCACTAGCTTGGCTTTATCTCAATTCATAAAAAAACCCTGCAAATTTGCAGGGTTCTTCTCACATTCTCAAAACTTATTCTTGAGATTCTGCTTTTGGTTTTTCACGTAAACGAATACCTAAATCACGCAATTGAGTCGCTTCAACTGGTGCAGGTGCTTGAGTCAATGGACATTCAGCTGTCTTAGTTTTCGGGAAGGCAATCACATCACGAATAGACGATGCACCTGTCATCAACATCACTAAACGGTCTAAACCAAATGCTAAACCACCGTGCGGAGGCGCACCGTATTTCAACGCATTCAGTAAGAAGCTGAATTTCTCTTCGGCTTCTTCTTCTTCAATGCCTAAAGCTTCAAAAATCGCTTTTTGCATTTCTAAAGTATAAATACGCAGTGAGCCACCACCAATTTCAGTACCGTTCAAGACCATGTCATAGGCAACAGATAATGCTTCGCCTGGATTGCTTTTCACATCTTCAACGCTTGATTTTGGTAAAGTGAATGGGTGATGCACAGAAGTCCATTTACCATCATCTGTTTCTTCAAACATTGGGAAATCAACGACCCAAAGCGGTGCCCATTCGCAAGTGGCGAGGTTCAAATCGTGACCGATTTTGACACGCAGTGCGCCCATCGCATCATTGACCACTTTGGCTTTATCTGCACCAAAGAATACGATGTCGCCATTTTCTGCGCCTACACGTTTGAGTAGATCAAGCACGATTGGCTCAATAAATTTCACGATTGGAGATTGTAAACCTTCAATGCCTTTTTCAAGTTCATTGACTTTAATATACGCCAAACCTTTTGCACCATAGATGCCAACAAATTTAGTGTATTCATCAATTGCACTACGTGGCAATGAACCCGCGCCAGGAACACGAAGCGCAACAATACGACCTTTCGGATCTTTCGCTGGGCCAGCAAACACTTTGAACTCAACGTCTTGCATTAAGTCTGCTACGTCTACCAATTTCAGTGGAATACGCAAGTCTGGCTTATCAGACGCATAATCACGCATCGCTTCTGAATACGGCATACGTTGGAATTTGTCGAATTTCACGCCTAGAAGTTCATCGAACATCTTCACGGTCATGCCTTCCATCAAATCCATAATGTCATCGTCACTCATGAACGATGTTTCAATGTCGATTTGAGTAAATTCTGGCTGACGGTCTGCGCGTAAATCCTCGTCACGGAAACATTTAGCGATTTGGTAATAACGGTCAATACCACCCACCATCAACAATTGTTTAAATAATTGTGGAGATTGTGGCAGAGCATAGAAGCTACCGTTAGATACGCGGCTTGGTACTAAATAGTCACGCGCACCTTCAGGCGTTGCACGTGTTAAAATTGGTGTTTCAACATCCAAGAAACCATGATCGTCTAAATAGTTACGAATTAGGTTGGTGACTTTAGAACGGAAACGTAAGCGATCTAACATTTCTGGACGACGGATGTCCAAGAAACGGTATTTCAAACGAATTTCTTCTGAAATGTTGGTATTTTCATCGTTCAATGGGAACGGAGGCGTTTCAGATGCTGCAAGAACTTCAATTTCCTTGCCTAAAACTTCAATTTGTCCACTGACCATATTGGCATTTTCTGTGCCTGCATAGCGACGACGTACACGACCTGTGATTTTTAATACAAATTCTGAACGTGCTTTGTCTGCAGTTGCAAATGCTTCTGGGGTATCTGGGTCAATTACGACTTGCACAAGACCATCACGGTCACGCATGTCTAGGAAAATTACACCACCGTGGTCACGACGACGGTGTACCCAACCACACAGGGTCACGGTTTGATCAATTTGAGCTTCGGTTAAAGAACCGCAATAATGAGTTCGCATCATAGCGTTAAAAATCCAACTATATGGGTTAAGGAAGCGAATACGTAAACAGCGCACCGCCTTTAGCAAAGGTAGGATTATGCCTCTTTGGGCATGTGGCGACAAGAACCTGCTGCAAAAACAGTGGGTTTTTACAAGGAATGTGTCTGAAATAGGATAATGCAGCAAGATTCAGGATAAAGTGATGAGCTTTGACTTTATTTTATCTACCCTTACCGATCCAAAAACAAAAATAACAGACAACCTAAACTGAACATGAGTAATGCCCCTTGGCTAAACTCATTGATGGCACGTCCCGTAAAATAATACAGTTCGGCTTGCCAAGTCGCATCGGGGATATAACGCGCATAATCCCAAAGGGAAAAACCACCAAATACAATCGACAAGATAATTAGAGCAATGGCATAAACGCGAATTTTAGTGCTTACAGAACTGACCTGCCGATGCTTGCGATAATAATGCAGGCTCATCCATAACAAAAAAGGCAGCGCCAAAATAGAACTGCCAATTTGTAGTACGCGATGCATCGGATAAATACCTGTGCCTAATTGTACCGATTGCGCTAAAAAATCCTGAAAGGCAAAACTACGAAAGTCGTGATGGGTTAAACCATCCCAAATTAAATGGGTGGCATTGCCAATCAGTAAGGCGAGAATCAAGCCACATACAAACCCAAGTACAGATTTTATTATGTTTAGATTTAAGATTTAACGGGTGATGGATTCCCACAAAGCGATACAATGCAGGGCGATAGAGCAAATACCACAGCGCACAAAAGACAAGACCCAATAATAAATTTGGATACAGCAATGCTGACCATAAATGTGGAGTGGGATCATGACGCAAAGTAAACAGACGGTGTAAATCTGGCAACATCGTACCTATAGCGAGTGCAGCGATAGGCAGACGTTGTCCTGAAAGCTTGGCGAGTGGTGGGGCAAGTACCGCATGTGAGAGCGTAAAGGGCATACCAATTTCAAAGTAAATAATATAAAAAATCAGAATAAATTGTGATGAATAGCTTAATTGAGAATACAGAGGAACAATGTTTTTTATTGCAATGTTAATGAAATGTTATATTATAACATCAATTATTTTTACTAATTTGAGCATGGGTCATGTCGTTCCATAAAAATTTAATAACACTTTCCATTTTTTCAGTGCTGACACCTGCAGCATTTGCCAATACTGAAAGCAGTAGTACACAACTGGAAACTATTCAGCTACAAGCACATCCTTTGGTGCAAACTGCAGCAGATTTTGCAGTGGCCGATCATGTGATTGATCAAAAAACTTTGGCAGAGCGGAGTACCACTATAGGTGATGCAATGTCAGATGAGCTAGGTGTATATTCCAATCAATATGGCTCAGGTTCTAGCCGCCCTGTGATTCGTGGACAAGATGGCCCTCGGGTTAAAGTGCTGCAACATGCTTCAGAAACTGCCGATGTGTCTACACTGTCACCTGACCATGCTATCACTGTAGATCCGATTTTAGCCAAACAAGTTGAAATTATTCGTGGCCCATCAACATTACTTTATGGTGCAGGAACGGTTGGTGGCTTAGTTAATGTGACCGATCAAAAAATTCCAACTCAAATGCCAAATAATGGTTTAGAAGGACAGGTAGGTTTACGTTACAACACAGGTAGCGATGAAAAGCTAGTGAGTGCGGGGGTAACTGCAGCACTCAGTGATCAATTTGCGCTGCGTATTGAAGGTTCAAAACGTAAAGCCAATGATTACATTACCCCAAACTATTGGGTAGAGCATCATCATACAGAAGTACATGTTGAACCAGATGGCTCAACCCATACACATGAACATGAAGAGTTGGTAAAAGAACGCCGTGTAGACAATACCTTTGCCGAAGGGCAAACGGTGAATATTGGTGGATCATGGATTCATGACCGTGGTTTTGTGGGGTTGTCGTACAGTAACCGTCAGGACAAATATGGTTTGCCAGGGCATAGTCATGAGTATCATGATTGCCATCCACATGGAAATAAATTGCATTGCGGAAGTCATGACCCTGCACCACAACCAGATCCACATGACGAACACGAACATGCACATGGTGGCCCGTGGATTGATTTGGAATCACACCGTTATGATTTACGTACCGAGCTTGACCAGCCCTTTGCTGGCTTTGAGAAACTGCGTGCGCATGCCAGCTTTACCGATTATGAACATGATGAATTAGAAGAAAACAAAGTCATTAGTAACTTTAAAAGCAAAGGCTACGATGCTCGATTAGAGTTGGTGCACAAACCCCTTGCAGGTTGGGAAGGTGTGTTTGGTACACAGTATAGTCAGCAAAAAATTGATTTAACTGGACAAGTTGAACAACACGGCAATCATTCTCATGAAACCGTGCCTATGCCAGATACAAAAACTCAAAAATATAGTTTATTCGGTTTAGAACATAAACAATTTGGCGATGTGCATGTTGAACTCGGTGCACGGGTTGAACATCAAAAAATTGATGTCGATGCTCAGAAAAAAGATTATTCAGATACAGGTGTATCTGCTTCTGCAGCAGCCAACTGGCAGTTTGCACCTAACTATAAACTATCCCTTACAGGTTCACATCAGCAGCGTTTACCATTGGCGCAAGAGCTTTATGCCAATGGAATCCACTTTGCAACCAACACCTATGAGCGTGGCAATGCAAATTTAGATGTGGAAAAGTCGAATAATTTAGAACTTGGTTTGCACTATGAAGCTGACAAACTGGATTATTCGTTGCATGTGTATCATAACTGGTTTGATAATTATATTTATGGTGCGACTACCGACCATAAGGAAACTTTCCGTTTAATTGATTATCAACAAGACAAAGCCAAGTTTTATGGCACAGAAGCCAAGCTAGGGTATCAGATCAGCCCAGATTATAAACTCAGTGTGTTTGGTGATTATGTGCGTGGTGAGATTGACAATCAAAATGCACCACGTGTACCTGCAGGGCGTTTGGGGACTAAAGTGGATGCCAACTTTGCCGATGGTTGGTCGGGTATGGCGGAATATTATCGTGTCTTCAAACAAGACAAGGTTGCTTATTTAGAGCAAGAAACAGCAGGCTATAATATGGTCAATGTTGGTGTGGCTTATGCAGGCAATTATGCCAACAAACAAGATTATCGTGTGTATTTTAAAGCCAACAACTTGCTCGATGATGAAGTGTATTCACATGCCTCATTCTTGTCGAATATTCCACAAGTGGGTCGTAACTTTACAGTTGGTGTGGAATTTGGCTTCTAAAATTCAATTTGCTTTGAGCAGGATGTCTGCGTGAAAACACAGAAATCCTCTTGAAAATCCAAACAATTAAACCTAGTCTGAGCGCATCGGACTAGGTTTTTTGTTATGCGTATCTTTCAGCGAATTCATCAAAAATTGAATTGGTCGCCTCGGGCGTATGTGGGACTTATTTTAGGTTTTTTAGCTTTAGGTTATTTGGCGTCTGCGACCTACCACAGCTTAAAACCATTACCCGAAGGGCTGAATTACACTGGAAAATTACGTCATGCGCCTATTAAATTTATTGCCGATCAGACCTATATTGATGCGCAAGGCGTTCAGCAACAACAGCATCAAATTTTTAATGAAATTTTAGGACTGATTGATGCAGCACAAAGCACCATTGTGTTGGATATGTTCTTATTTAACTCTGAAGTGGGAACGTCTAAACAGCAGCATCAACCGCTAACGCAGCAACTCACCGATGCTTTAATTCATAAACGTCGGATGCAGCCGAATATTGAAATCAAAGTCATTACCGATCCCATTAATTCGGTATATGGCGGTATAGCACCTGAGCATTATCGTCAATTGCGTCAGGCGGGCATTGATGTGATTGAAACAGATTTAACCCCGCTGCGCGCATCGAATCCATTGTGGTCAGGCTTTTGGTATCTCTGCTGTCAGGGTATTCCAAATAATGCAGAAAAAGGTTGGCTACCCAGTCCTTTCGGCAAAGATAAAATTACCTTACGTAGTTATTTCAGTCTGTTTAATTTTAAAGCCAACCATCGTAAAACCATGGTGGTCGATACCACCGAAGGCTGGAAAGCGTTGGTGACCTCATTGAATCCGCATGATGGTAGTTCGCGTCATTCCAATATTGCCTTAGTGGTCACTGGCAATACAGCGGTGGATATTTTGCAGACAGAACAAGCTGTGGCACGTATGTCGCAAGGCAATGTGTCTGGGGTGATTGTGGGTGAGTTTGAGGCAGATCATTCTTACCCTCAAGTGCAGGTTTTAACGGAACAGGCCATTTGGGATGCAAGTTTATCAATGATTGAAAATGCTAAGGCGCAAGAGCATCTTGATTTGGCAATGTTTTATTTGTCAGAACGTAAAGTGATTCAGGCTTTAATTGCTGCACAGCAACGTGGTGTACAGGTACGGGTGTTGTTAGATCCGAATAAAGATGCCTTTGGTCGTGAAAAAAATGGTATTCCAAACCGACAAGTAGCATCCGAACTAAATGCGGCAGGGGTGAGCGTGCGTTGGTGTAACACGCAAGGCGAGCAATGTCATAATAAAATGATGATCAAATCTAATGCCACACAGGCAGAATTGACTTTAGGTTCTGCCAATTTCACCGCACGTAATTTAAAAAATTATAATTTAGAAACCAATTTGCGTGTGGTTGGACATCTACAAGACCCAGTATTTCAGGATGCTCAACACTATTTTAATACCGCATGGTCAAACCTTGAGGGTAAAAATATGAGTGTGGATTATGCTGTGTATGCCGATGAGTCGAAGTGGAAATATGCGCTGTATCGCTTTATGGAGTGGAGCGGTTTATCGACATTCTGACTTTAAACTTTTTCAGTCAGATGTAATATTCCTAGAAAAATCCCTCTTGTTTAAAGAGGGATTTTTTAGACCCGAATATTACTTTACAGGATTTGGCGGCACCATTTCATCCAAATCTTTATCACTTAGCTGATCTAACTCAGCAATATCGGTTTTGATTTTCCATTGTGTTTCATCATCTACAGGATTCGGCAAACGGGCTTCTAACCAGTCACAGACCACATCTGGACTAAATTCTGGATGGTTACATTGAATCACCCATGATAAAAAATCTTTAGCATCACCATTCATATACGGTGGTGGAGATACAGGCAAGAATTGGGTCGGTAAACGCTCATCTCTAGAAATATAATTCAGCACATGCCCCAATTCCTGCACAGTTTGCCATGCTAACGGATGTTCTACATCAATTTGAAATTTGAACCACCATGCATGCTGACCGTCTGAACCATAAGCGTCTACACGGGCTTGCTGTACACTTGGAACTTTGCAGAAAAACTGATGAAGGCGGTCAAAATTTAATTCAGGCACGAGGTTTCATCCAATTTCAAAAAAAATATATCTTAGCATAGGGGCTAGAGATATTTCATAAATGGCGAGCCGTGTCGGTGAAATCTGCGGAGTCGAAAGTTTAAAATTGCTGATTTTTTATTCATTGTTTATCCTTAATTTGAGCTTAGAATAAAAATATAAAAATAGGAGTGCTAGATATGAAAGTGGCGATTTTAACTGCATTGAGTGGCATGCTATTTTTAGGTATGTCGATGCAGAGCTTGGCAGAAACCAATCGCTGGGCAGGTTATACAGGCGTCGATACACAGCGCCATCAGCATCGTCCTCATTCGCCGCAGCATCGACCTTATTATTCTCAGCAACCCCATTCCTACCCACCACGTTATCTATACCATCACCCACGTCCTGCACCGCAGTGGGGGCAGCCAACTATTCGGAGTGGTATTAATATTCAATACAATGCACCAAGTACGGTGCAATATAACCACCAAAGCTACAGTTGGGTAAATGGTGAGCCGAGTAGTGCACATATTGAAAGTTCGACCTATCGTGTGGTGACTGACTGGCAGCACTTGGGTTTACCCGCTCCGCCACGAGGTATGTACTGGATTTTTGAACATGGGCGTTATGTGTTGGTGGCAAATCGTTGAGAAAAAAGTGAAATCATAGAGATCAATGCTTCTAGATATTGAATATCTAGAAGCATTTTTTTGACCTATTTTAGATTTTTACGCCAATTCATCATCTTCTGGGCGAGGGGTTTTGCCTTGTGCTAAAGGCTTTTCACTGTGCTTGTCTCGAATAACGGAAGGGTAATGCCAAGATGCAAAACGCACCACTAAAATTGCAGCGGCTAAAATTAAAATTGAACCAGTAATAATCACTAAATCGAGATCAGCTTTATGGTCGTGTTGAATATCTGAAATTAGCAAACGGGTTAGTGCGGTAATGGCAATATAAATTAAAAAACGTACAGGCATGTGATTGGTTTTAAAATAAATACCAACCATTGCTCCTAGTTCTAAATAGATAAAAAGCAATAAGATGTCATCAATAGTGGCATATTGTTTGATGGTGAAAATATCAATTACCGTATGTCCAGCAGACCAAATGACCATACAGCCAATGATAAAGAGCGCAAGATAATGAAAACTTTCTACTGCCCAATTGCCATATTTGTCTAATAGGCTTTCAACTGCTTGAATATTTCTATCTATTTTTGAACGACGTACTGCCATTTTCACCTCCTGTTTGAGTATGGATATTCAGACTTCAACAAAGGTAATGCAAATTTCATGCACAATTTAGAATAGGGATATAAAATTTAGTATAAAAAAACGCCTGATGATTCAGGCGTTTTTGCGATAATGTATTAATTAAGACTGGTTGGTGAAGTAATCTTCACTGAAGTTCATTACCACTTCTGCACCCGCTTTCACTTTGGTAATGCGTAAAGCTAGTTCTGGCAAAATACGTTGTACAAAGTACAGTGCCAATGACAATTTGTTTTGATAGAACTCACCCTCTTTTTGTTTGGCTGCATTGGCAATGCGCGCAAACATATATGAGAAGCTGAGCAAACCTAACGCATGTAAATAATCAACCGCTGCTGCGTTCGGGAAATCTACATTTTCTTTGGCTGCATTTAAAACGTATTGAGTCACGGATTCAACTTCAGTCGCTGCATCCAAAGTTGCATCTTTAATGAAGTTCAGGTCTGCATCTAAACCATTGGCAAAATCACGGATTTCTGCAATGTATTCTGCAATAAATTCACCATTGCATTTAATGGTTTTACGACCAATCAAGTCTTGTGATTGTACGCCGTTGGTGCCTTCATAGATTTGCGCAATACGTAAGTCACGTACACATTGTTCCATGCCCCATTCACGAATATAACCGTGACCACCAAATACCATTTGCGCATCTAAAGTGGCTTGGAATGCAGTATCTGTGAGGTAAGCTTTTGCAATTGGTGTTAACAGCGCGACACGGTCATTGGCTGCTTTTACAGCTTCAGGGTCTGTTGAGAACTTAGTGATATCCAGTTGCTGACCCACGTAAACTGCAAATGCACGAGATGCTTCATTATTGGCACGTGCATTGAGCAACATGCGACGAACATCACCATGAACTAAGATGCTATCCGCAGGTTTGCTTGGAGATTTAACACCAGATGCACTACGACCTTGTAAACGATCAGTCGCATATTGAGCTGCATTTTGGTAAGCAAATTCAGAAGCACCAAGACCTTGGATACCCATTGATAAACGTTCATAGTTCATCATCACGAACATGGCTGCAAGACCTTCATTTTCTTTACCGACCAAGAAACCCTTGGCACCGTCAAAGTTCATCACACAAGTCGCAGAGGCTTTAATGCCCATTTTGTGTTCAATTGAGCCTGGGGCTACAGGGTTGCGTTCACCCAATGAACCATCTTCATTCACCAAGAATTTTGGCACGATGAATAAAGAAATACCGCGTGAACCTGCAGGAGCATCCGGTGTTTTCGCTAAAACTAAGTGAATGATGTTTTCTGCGAGGTCGTGATCACCACCTGTAATGAAGATCTTAGTACCTGTAATGTTATAAGTACCATCTTCGTTGCGTTCAGCTTTAGTTTTAATAATCCCTAAATCTGTACCTGCATGCGGTTCAGTTAAGCACATGGTGCCTGACCATTCGCCAGAGTAGATTTTAGGTAAATAGGTTTCTTTCTGTTCTTGTGATGCATAACTGCTTAACGCCATGCCTGCACCGACAGATAGCAGTGGATACAACATGAAGGATGGGTTGGTGGCAAACAGCATTTCATCTGACAATACTGTCAGCATTTTTGGCATGCCTTGACCACCCCATTCTTCATCTGCGCCTAAACCAATCCAGCCGCCTTCGGCATATTGTTTAAATGCTTCTTTAAATCCAGCAGGTGTGGTGACTTCGCCATTGTTATAGGTCGCGCCTTCTTCATCACCGCTACGGTTAATAGGCAACGTCACATTTTGGGCAAATTTTGCCATTTCTTCCAAAATTGCTTCAGCCGTTGCAGCATCAAGGTGAGCGAGGTTTTCATTGTTTTGCCAGAATTGTTCTGCATTGAATACATCATTTAAGATGAATTTCATATCGGCAAGTGGGGCATTATAAATTGGCATGTGAGTTCACCTGTTTATTGTTTGAATCTTGATTCGTTGAGTTCAGTGTAATCTACAATTGTGAATGTTGTAGACCACTAAAGCGAAAGAATGCTTTATTTATAAAGAAAAAGGACTGTCAATGCTATGACCGTCCTTTCTCAATTTCTGTACTCAAGAGTACAACATTTTGAATATCCCGCTAAATATGTTCAATATTTAGCGAGTTTCAATTTTCGCTTAGAAAGCAAAGTGTTCAGCATCTAATGCAAATAGTGGCTCTACACCTGTTGCAATCACGTCTACGTGTGAGCGAACACGTGGCAAGATTTTCTTGAAGTAGAAACGTGCAGTCGTCACTTTAGCATTATAGAAGTCTACATCGGTTGTGCCTGCTGCAAGTGCTTCTTGAGCGACCAATGCCATACGTGCCCATAGGTAAGCTAGTGTTACATAACCAGAGAAGTACATGTAGTCTACTGCTGCAGCACCTACTTCCTCAGGGTTTTGCATTGCACGCATACCAATTTGCATGGTCAAATCGCCCCATTCTTTATTGAGCGCTGCGAGCGGTTCAACAAATTCTTGCATTGCTGCGTTGTCTTTGTTGGCTTCTGCAAATTTATGGATGATTTTGGTGAAGTCTTTCAACATTGCACCTTGTGTACCCAAAACTTTACGACCTAACAAATCGATTGCTTGAATTTCAGTTGTACCTTCGTACAAGCATGAAATACGTGTATCACGCACAATTTGTTCCATGCCATGCTCAGAAATGAAGCCATGACCGCCGAAGACTTGCACACCATGTTTTGCAGATTCAGAACCTGTTTCAGTTAAGAATGCTTTTGCAATAGGCGTCAATAAAGACAAGATGTTGTCAGAGAACTTACGTTCTTCTTCAGTTGCACCTTGTTCAACGATATCTGCGTGTAGAGACAACAGATACACTAGTGCGCGACCACCTTCAGCAAACGCTTTTTGAGTCAATAGCATATTGCGTACAGCAGGATGCACAATAATTGGATCTGCTTCTTTTTCAGGAGCTTTCGGACCAGAAAGTGAGCGCATTGCTAAACGGTCTTTGGCATAAGTCAACGCACCTTGGAAAGAACCTTCAGATGCTGCAAGACCTTGTACCGCTGTACCGATACGTGCAGTGTTCATGAACGTGAACATGCAGTTTAGACCACGGTTTTCAGGGCCAATCAAGAAACCTTTCGCATTATCAAAGTTGATGACGCAAGTTGCATTGCCATGAATACCCATTTTGTGTTCGATTGAACCACAACGTACACCATTACGCTCCCCTAAAGAACCATCTGCATTCAGGTTGAACTTAGGAACGATGAACAGAGAAATACCTTTAGTTCCTTTAGGTGCACCAGGTAAACGTGCCAATACGATGTGCACGATATTCTCTGCCATGTCATGTTCACCAGCAGAGATAAAGATTTTCTCGCCCGAGATTGCATAGCTTCCGTCGGCCTGAGGTTCAGCTTTAGTACGGATAATACCCAAGTCAGAACCTGCATGAGATTCGGTTAAACACATGGTACCTGTCCACTCACCTGAAACAAGCTTTGGCAGATAGGTTGCTTTTTGTTCATCTGAACCGTGGTGTTCTAAAGTACGTACAGCACCATGAGAAAGACCTGGGTACATGCCCCATGCCCAGTTTGCTGTACCTACCATTTCTGAAATCACGTTTCCTAGAGAAACAGGTAGACCTTGACCGCCGTATTGTTCTTCAGCAGAAAGAGACGGGAAGCCAAGTTCGATATATTTTTGATACGCTTCTTTAAAGCCCGTTGGTGTAGTCACCACGCCATCATTCCAAGTACAACCTTCACGGTCACCCACTTGGTTTAACGGAGATAATTCGTTTTCACAGAAATCTGCTGCAGCTTCCAAATATTGGTCAACCAATTCACGGCTTACGTTTTCTTGGAATGCAGGTAATTTTGAATAGTGATCTTCGGCATTTAATAATTCATGCAAAACAAATTGCATATCACGTAAAGGCGCTTTGTATTGTGGCATATCGGTTTCCTCAATACTGGTTTGACCAGCGTTATATTTTAAATGGATTTCAGCGCATGCCTTATTAGACATGCCGTGTTGCATTGGTTGTAATCGTGCAACATCTTCTAATTCGGTACAAGCATTTGCATAGCATTTCTTGGTGACTGTAAAGTCAAAGATTTTTACCTTGAAATGGCTAAGTTGCTTGAGTGTAAATAGTTTTGCTGAGTTTGAAATGACACAAATAGTCAAAAAGCGTAAAGAGACATGTCTGAGTGCAGTGGATAAAAAGATCAATAAAAAGGCGCTCAATGAGCGCCTTTAAAACAGTGTGAATTGACTGGTACGATTGCTTAACGTGATGCAGATTGCTTGATTTTTAAAGGTTGAATAGGCTGATTTGGCTGAAAACGTACTAAACATTGACCATTGAGTTGTTGGTCGCCTAGTTTAACCTGAACTTTTTGACCATGGGTTTTACCTTCACAAGCTGTGCGCATTGCTTGTTGATGAGCTTGACGCTGTGCCAATCGTTGATCGTACTGTTTGGTCATTTCAGCGCGTTGTGCATCGGTCAGTACTTCACCACGTTGCGGGCGCTGCATATTGGCATGCATAGCTTGATGCTGTTTCATCATATATTGACGTTGTTGTTTAAACGATTGACGGTCTGGCTGAAAGCGCATAGTACAGGTGCCCGAAACTGTTTTTTCGCTGAGTTTGAGTTGCAGCTTTGTACCTGCTGCCTTATTGTCACACGCTTGTTGCATCTGGCTACGAAAAGCATGGTTTTCTGCGCGCTTCGCACGATACTGTTCACGTTGTTCTGGGCTAAAACGTGAGTCGGCTCCAGCATGATGCTTCATCATGCGTGCCTGTTGTCGATCCGTTAAGTCATTGCTGGTTTGACAAGCCGTTAAAGCACCCATCCCCAAAACACTCGCCCCAAGTAACGCGATTTTTGTTATCTGTTTCATCTTACAGCTCCTTAACTGGAATCCGACTTTGCTTAAGTTAAGATTAAATAATAAAGATGAAGAAACAATGGAGAGTTTTTTGAAGCGCTGTTGGTTACAATGCTCAAAATGAAGAAAAAATTCTGAGACTGTTCTATTGAAAATTCGCCGTATTCCCATCGCCTTACGCCTGTTTTTAACAGTGCTACTGACGACCTTGCTAATCACCACGGTTAGTTTGGGGGTATTGCATGTCAATATGCAGCGTAACTTCAGTAAATACGTGGCCGACGTAGAAATGCAGAAGCTGGATTTGGTCATCCAAAACTTGGCAGAAGTGTATGCGGTGTACCATGACTGGGGCAATGCCATTCAGGCGCAAATTTTACAAATAGAAGGCGAAGCCGCACCCGATGATTATGACCGTTTATCGCGTTGGTGGTTGCGTCGTCAGTATGATATTGCCTTGCAGCAGCGCTATTTTCAGGAACATAGCTTAGCCAATGTAAATCCGAGTGTGGTTGAGCCGGACCCAATGAAGCGTCAAGCCAATGCAGAAGAGTTACGTTGGTTAGAGCTAAATTTACCTTCGCAGTTTCAGCCTTTTGAGGGGTTAGTATTTCCTTTAAGCGCCAATCAAAATGCATTCCGTTCAGATCGTAAAAACGAAGGGCAGAACAATACAACAGACGCTTCGGGTAAAAAACAGTTTATTTCGATGCCTGACCGTTTGGGGTTGAGTTCACGTTTATCTTTATATGATGCGCAGCGTCAGTTTGTTGTGGGTGAGCCTGCGGAAACTCAGATTTCCTATCGTCCAATTATGGTCGGTGAAAAAATCGTGGGCTATTTGGGGTTAAAACCTGTGCTTGAGCAGGAAGATGCGTTAAGTATTAACTTCTTTAGTAAGCAAACTCGTTATTTATTATTGGTTTATGCCTTAAGTATTTTGGCCAGTTTGATTGCTGCCTTATTGTTAGCGACCTATTTTAAAAAGCCAATTCAGCGCTTATTAAATGGCACACGTGAATTGACCAAAGGTCATTATCAGCATCAGATCACGGTCAAGCGTAATGATGAATTGGGTGATTTATCGACAGAACTGAACCATTTGGCAGTGATTTTAGACCAACATGAAAACTCACGCCGTCAGTGGGTGGCAGATACTTCGCATGAATTGAAAACCCCATTGGCGGTGTTGCAGGCACAAATTGAAGCTATGCAAGATGGTATCCGCAAAGCTACGCCAGAGCATTTGGCTGCCATGATGCATCAGGTCAATAGCCTGAAAAAACTGACGCAGGATTTGTCGGACTTGGCGCAAGCTGAAGCCATGCAATTGAAGTGCTATTTTGCAAGCATTGATCCTTGGCAAGTGATTGAACAGGAAATTGAAAGCTTTAAGCCGAAATTTGAGCAGGCGCAATTGGACTTGATCGTGTCTGGCGAAGGCACGCAATTACAATTGGATATAGACCGTTTTAAACAAATTATGCTCAACTTATTGAGTAACAGTATTCGCTATACCGAAGCAGGCGGGCAGGTGCATATTCACACCAGTCTAAGCGCAACCGAGTGGACCGTGTATGTAGATGACAGCCCGTTTGGCCTAAGTGATGAACAACTGGCCCGTTTGGGTGAACGTTTTTATCGTGCCGATGATTCACGTACTCGGGCGACAGGTGGTACAGGTTTAGGTTTGGCCTTATCGGTCAAAATTGCCAAAGCATTGGGCGGAGAGTTAAGTTTTGCTCATTCACCGTTGGGTGGTTTACGCTGCAAATTAAGTTTTCCAAAAATCAAATCTTAATGGACTTTAAGGAATCGTGCATGAAACATATCTTACTGGTTGAAGATGAAATTGAACTGGCCCAATTGGTGCGAGATTATTTAGAAGCTGCTGGTTTTGAAGTCAGTATGTTTCATGATGGGCAAGAAGCTTATGACAGCTTTTTGCAGCGTAAACCAAGCTTGATGATTTTAGATTTGATGGTACCACGTATGGATGGTTTGACCATTTGCCGCAAAGTGCGTGAACAGTCCGATGTGCCTATTATTATGGTCACGGCACGTACTGAAGAAATTGATCGGGTGCTAGGCTTGAACATGGGCGCAGATGATTATGTATGTAAGCCTTTTAGCCCGAAAGAATTGGTGGCACGTGTGCAAGCGGTGTTGCGCCGTTTGGAGCGTAAAGTTGAACCTGAAAGCAATGATTTATTCCGCATGGATAAAGCACAGCAGCGCATTTGGTATCAACAAAAAACCTTGAATTTGACCCCAACCGAATTCCGTTTATTGGAATTGTTTTTAGAGCATGTCGGGCAGGTGTATTCACGCGCGCAGTTGCTAGACCATATTAACCCAGACAGTTTTGAAGTGGCAGACCGTGTGATTGATAGCCACATTAAAAACTTGCGCCGTAAAATTTCTGATGCTGCCGAAACAGGTAATCGTCATGAATGGATTCAGGCGGTGTATGGTGTGGGTTATCGTTTTGAGTATCCTGAAGATTAAGCCTTAGCTGTAGAAAAAAGCGAATCAGGGAGGGTTCGCTTTGGCTGTTTCCTTTCCATTTTGGAAGGTTAAAAATGAATCGGTGAATATCCTTAAAAAAAATCACAGATTTTATTGGTTGAAGGGCATTGCACTTCTTAAAAGCTCAACCCGTTGTCTTTCCGCTTTCCTTAATTTTGCGACTACCAGTTCATAGGAGTTTAAGACTAAATCTTGCACCAATTGCTCATCTAAATTGTCATCTGCAAAAATTGAAATCCAATGTTGTTTATTCATGTGCCAGCCCGCACGAATATAAGGATAAAAATCACGTAACATCGCACCATGCTCAGGCTGAACTTTCAAGTTGATGATGGCATGACCATTTAAATACAGACTTAGCATAAACACTTTATCGAAAACTTTATGCACCAAACAACCATCACCAAAAGGTTCGCTCAGGCTAACCTCAGGCAATTGTGTTGCAACCCTTGCTGCAATTTGATGCAGTGATGACGGTGTTTGTGCCACTTATTTTCCCCTAAAAAGTTTATCCTGTGGATAACCACAGCTTTTTCCACAGAAAATGTGTATAACTTTGCTGGAATTCTAAACGTCCTTTGGCCAGTGCATCCGTATTAAGATGAGCAACTCACCATCACTTCTGGCACATCATTTGGCAAAGGCGTTAAATCTTCAGGTTTTTCCAATGCTGTTTGCTGAATATATGGCTGGCTAAGCAAGTTAAATAAACGTTCAACTTCTGAAAAATCATCACGTTCTGCTTGCTCAATCGCCTTTTGCGCCATGTGATTGCGCAAAATATAATGAGGGTTCACCTGTTGCATTGCAGTATCTAAAGCATCGGTGTCTTGATGTTCACGAATCTGTAAATACTGCGCTAAAAAGCTTTCCCACTGACGACGATCCAAACAATCATCCAGTATTTCTGTGTATTGTTTATTTTGTAGGCGGATAAAGCTTTGGGTGTAATCCAGTTGCTCACTTTGCAAAATGCGTAAGAAGTTGGTAGCGCAGTCAAAACTGTCTTTGTGGAAACTTGGCAGTCCCATTTTTTCACATAAACCGAGTTTGTAATGCGCTAAAAAAGTCGGTTCAAAATGCTCTAAACATGCTGCCAGTGCTTGTTTCCAGTGTTCTTTCTGATTTGGGTTTTGTTCAAGCGGAATTAAGTTGTTCAACCAGACCCACAAATTCCAGTGCGCCACGCTTGGTTGTTGTTGGTAGGTATAACGTCCCTGATAGTCTGAGTGATTGTTGATCCAGTTGGGACGAAAACGCTCCATAAAGCCATACGGGCCGAAATCGAGTGTTGAACCTGTGATATTTAAATTATCAGTATTCATTACGCCATGTGCAAAACCGACCAATTGCCATTTGGCAATCATAACAGCAGTACGTTGAATGACTTGTGTAGCAAAGGCGAGTACTGGCTGTTCGGTTGTCAGGCATTCTGGATAGTGCCATTCGATACACTTTTGCACAAATTCAGGTAACAGTTCAGGCTGATACTGATTGATCCATTCAAAATGTCCTAATCGAATATGACAGTCTGATGTGCGTAATAGCATTGCACCAAGTTCTAATTTTTCACGTTGTACACCTTGAGTGGATGAGGTAAATCCAACAGCATTGCTTGATGGCACACCCAGCGCATTTAAAGCATGACCTGCCAAATATTCACGAATCACTGAACGTAACACGGCACGTCCATCCCCCATACGTGAATAAGGCGTTTTCCCCGCACCTTTTAAATGCAGGTCGATTGTACGTTGATGTGTGTCCAAAACTTGCGCAATGAGTAAACCGCGTCCATCTCCCAATTGACCTGCCCACTGACCAAATTGATGTCCTGCATAGACCATTGCCAAAGCAGGAAATTCTTTAAACGTCTTTTGACCACTGCAAATTTCCACCCATTGCTGTTGTTCTTCGGCTGTCCATTGCAGTTCTTTTGCCAAGGCTGCATTAAAGTGTCCTGCTTTTGTACCTTTTAAAGGTAAAGGCTGCTGCATGTGATAAAGACGGGCGGGCAGGGTCGGATAACGTGGATTAAATTGCATGATGATGAAGCGCTTGGCACAAAGTGAGTTTCACTATAGCAAACTTAGACTTTAAAAACTGTAGTCTAAAAATACAGAAAGCCCTGAACAGGTCAGGGCTTTCGCAGTGCATCAGAACAGAGGTTTATTCAGATACAGGATTCTTTTTCAGGTTGCGCATCAGCAAGTTCAAGGTTTCACGATGGTGTGAAAGACGCTGTTCAACCAACTGGAATTCAACTTTCAATTTGTCATCCATTTGGTGAATTTTTTCTGCTACAGAAGCTTTTTTCGCCTGAATTTCTTGCTCTTTTAACTTTGCCCAATCGTTCAGGGTTTGGGTAAAGGCATCATATTCTTGCGAAATACGGCTTTTAACTTGGCCAATGTCATCATTTACATTGTGTCCATAGACCGCCAAGTCTTGCTCTGCATATTTAAAACGCATCGCCAATTCTGCTTTTTTAATATTAAAGCTTGGAATACGGCGTAAGTTTTTCGCTAAGCCCAACTTCGAGCATGACCAAATTAACCATTTAGTTGGGTCATATTGCCACCATTTTACGCCATTACGATAATCATACTGGAAAATGTGGTGATAGTTATGATAACCCTCGCCCCAAGTGGCAATTGCTAACCAGAAGTTATCACGCGCGGTATTTTCGTCAGTATAAGGACGCGACCCCCACATGTGGCACAGCGAGTTAATAAAGAAGGTAACATGGTGGCTTAAAATCAGACGCATTAAACCGCCCAATAACAACACGCCCCACATATCGCCCACAGCCCAACCAATTGGCACCAAAATGCCAACGTGAACTGCAATTACGAGCGGAATATAGTATTTGTGTTGGAACATCACCAGTTTGTCATTTAACAAATCTGGCGCATTTTTAAAGTTTGGCTCTGCGGCAGGGTAGTCACGTAGCATCCAGCCCATGTGCGCAAACCAAAAACCATTATTAATTGAATATGGGTCTTTTTCGACATCATCAACATGGCGGTGATGGGTGCGGTGACCTGAACCCCAGAACAAAATACTGTTCTGAACGGCAAATGTTCCCATAATCATTAAAATGATTTTCAAGGGAAGGGTAGCTTCATAAGCACGGTGTGCCCATAAACGGTGATAACCTGCTGTAATACCCAAGCTACTTACGCCAAGTAATACAAACATGCTGATCCAAGCGGCTAAGCTAAAATCATGGTGATAGGCATACCAAGGAATCGCGATCACTGCAACAATAGGTAAGAAAACCAGTGCAAAGATGGCAATCCAGTTGATTGGGGCTTTGGGTAAGGGAGCATTCATCTCCAACAGCACTCCTAGAACCTTGGGAGGTATAAATGGACGCTTAATCCGTTATAACGCTATGACCGATCTATAGATTGAAATCATAGTATTAAATTTTTTAGGGATTAATTTTTTCGCATATTAGCATGAGCGTATTCACGATCACAGCATTATTGTACAGTTGTATTGTACTGGGTGGTAACAGAATATAATGGTATCTGCGAGATTTTACGGAAATATGATATACGGTAGCCAAACAAGCACGATAAATCATTTATTTATTCATCAATATGCTTAAGGTTACCGCTTACAAGTGTTGCATCATCAGTTTAGGATAATCGGTAATTAAACCCTGAATCCCTAAATCTTTAAGCTGTTTGGCGCGTTCAATCTGGTTGACTGTCCAAACGCTGATATTCAGTTTGGCCTGTTGTGTGGCTTGAATGAGCGCACCGGTTGCGAGTTCGTTCATCCAACCAATTTGGCAACAACCTAATTCTAAAGCCTGATCAATGGCTTGATATTGCAGATTATCTTCAACCAATAAACCGCGTTTAAAGCGTGATTTTTGTTGTTGCAAAGCCCAGTGAATTTTCGGATCAAAACTGGTGATGATGGCGTTGTGTTCAAAACCCTTCAAATGTTGCTCTAAACTTTGGGTAATTTTTTCGGCAGCGGCATGCGAGTTGACCGCTTTGACTTCTACTTCAATATGATCAAAATTTTGAATAATGGTCATGGTTTGATTGAGTAGGGGCGTGGTTTCGACTTTATTCCAGTCCGACCACATCACCGCATGATTGTAATGGTTTAAATCTTCCAGACTACATTCATACAGTGCTTTGTCTTGTCCTGTGGTGCGAATGAATTGATCATCATGCATAACCACTAAGGCATTGTCTTTGAGTTGACGCACATCAAACTCAACCGCTCGAATGCCAATATTTTGAATATATTCAAAACCACCGAGTGTGTTTTCAGGCGCTTCGCCACGCGCACCACGATGACCAATTATGCGCATAATGTGCCCATGAATTGAAAGTTTGCTTTCATTTTGCAAGTACGACGTGACAAAGAGATGACATTTCTTATTTTGGTCGGATGGTGTGAAATTTCAAGCAGCATCCGACGTGATTTTTTAGATGCAAAATCAGGGCTTTATTTTAGTTTCCGATTCTAGAGTGTGATGTCAGTTACCAATACTGTCGTTGATGTTCTTTTGCCATAACACTTCGCTGCCTCTTTCGGCACGTTGCAAGCTGCGAGATGCCACAAATAGCCAGTCAGACAGTCGGTTCAGTAATTGCAAAGATGGTGCCTGAATATTTTGATCACGGTTGTGTACGGTCATTAAACTACGTTCTGCACGACGACATACGGCACGGGCTTGATGTGCATAACTGCATGCCAATGTACCTGCAGGCAGAATAAATTCTTTGAGCATTGGCAGGCTTTCATTCATGCGGTCAATGTCTTGTTCTAGGAACTCAATCGCAAGTGGTTGTACGAGATGGTAATTGGGGATACAGACTTCACCGCCTAAATCGAATAGCCAGTGCTGAATCAGGCTAAGCGATTTGTCCCAAGTGTTTTTGTCTTGAATGTTGCTATGTGTAATTTGTGAGCGCAATACGCCTATGCAGGCATTGAGTTCATCGACATCGCCCAGTGCATGAATGCGTAAGTCGTCTTTGGCGACACGTGAGCCATCGCCCAGTCCTGTTGTGCCTGAATCGCCTGTGCGGGTGTAGATTTTGCTTAAACGGTGGCCCATGATCGTTCCTTGTTTGAAAGTGAAAGTTGCGTTTACTTGGTTGTAAGAAATAAAAGCTGGCGCAATAAAAAAGGATAATGTCGGTCATTACATTATCCATAAACTGCGCTGTTTTAAAGTTTTTGTTGTTATGCGGGTTTTAGTAGCGGAAAGTTACACCTGCTGAAGCGAGGCGACCGCCGTTGATGTAGTAATAACCTTGATCTTGGTATGCGGTCTTGTATTCAACATCCCCAATATTTTGAATATTGGTAAATAGTTTGACATTTGGGTTTACATTCCAGAAAGCATTTACATCAACCGTTGCATAACCTGGGTTCTTATAGTTTTTATCCCAATCTTTGGATTTGGATTTAGCGACCAAAGATGCGCTAATACCATATATTTCATTTTGTAAGCCAGTTGTTAAGGTAAAACCTTGACGTGGGCGACGATTTAAATCTTGATGAGTTGCAGCATTTTGAGGTTTAACGTAACTATAGGTTGCTTTAGCAAATAAATCATCTTGCTGCCAACCTAAATAAGCCTCACCCCCTTGGTACGTCGCCTTTTGAATATTTGTCAGTTTGCCATTGCGGTCTGAGGCGATTAAATCTTCAACTTCTGTATAGTAAGCAGATAAACCTGTTTGCAAGCCATAAGCTAGATTTTGGTCAAAACCAATTTCATAGGAGGTGCTTTCTTCTGGGTTCAGATTAGGGTTGCCATTCCATGAATTATAAAGTTCATTCAAGGTTGGCGATTTAAATGCTGTACCTACATTTACATATGCGCTAGTTGATGGTAGCAATTGATACCGAGCAGCAATTTGACCTACAGTATGCGTCCCATATTTTTCATTGTCTTCTACACGAACACCCACTTGGGTATTAAGTTTAGTCCCGTTAAGTTGATGCTGAATATAATATCCGGTTGAGTCTACTTCTTCATCATAGGGTGTGCCATAAGATAGAATATCGCCATCGAGATTGCGATGAGTCACACCCGTAAGTAAAGTCTGCTGAGGCATGAAGTTCCATTTACCATAGAATTCTGCTTCTTGAGTTTTACCATGTACAAAGTCGGTTGAATCTTTTTGGTCGACTTCATCTGTAAATTGAGACAAACGTGCATTCAGTTCAAATTGATCGGTCAGGTTTATACGACCGCGAAGATTGATAATTTCATTTTCAAAGTCTTGTTTCAGCAATGCACCGTTAAATGTATAAGCATCATATAAGCTAGTGCCTTTATTTGTGCTGTAGTCAATTGATGTTGCAAAATTTTCTTTTTCTACACCAAGTTTGGTACTAAAGCCTTTTTGATCAAAAGAAGCAGTTTCATTGCTGCTAGTTTTTTGGTTGGTTACTTTTGTTGCATCAGATTCTAATCGTTGGCCGCGAATTTGAGCATAAAAACTGTCTTCATATAAATCAGCACCGATGACGGATTTATAGGTTTTGTTTTCGCCCACTTCACCTGTAATAAAGGCACCTGTTTTTTCAGGTTTTTTTGAAATCAATTGAATCACACCGCCAATAGCATCTGTACCATAGAGAACAGATGCAGGACCTTTTAGAATTTCGATTTGTTTGATATCTGTGGTGTCAATAAAAGCAAGATTTGCTGTACCCGAAGATGCATTATTTAATCGTATACCATCACGTAAAATCAAAGTATGGTCTGATTCAGTACCACGCAAATAAATATCGGCAAGTTGCCCCATACCACCACTTTGAACCATGTTAATGGCAGCATTGTATTTTAGTAAATCAGGAAAAGAAGCAATTGGCGACTGTTCCAAAATCTTTGGCTCAATAATATTAATCCGCGCAGGAACATCTTTAATATTTTGTTCACTACGTGAAGCAGTAACAACAAGCGTATCTAAAGCAACATTCACCACACGCTGATCTTGCGATTCTGCAGCAAAAACTGAAGTTGAAAAACCCATTGCAAGCGCAATTGCGCCCACTAAAGCAGTAGGCTGAAAAAGAGTAGACATGACTTTGCTCCATACATTCACCCCACGTGAATGATTGAGTTAAGGGCACAACAAGCAGGTCTCCGGACTTCAATGTGCCAAGCATCTTCTAATTTATGATTGCTTCGCTATATATCCACCTTCCCATATTGTTCATACAGTGGTGTAAATCATAAGATTTAAATTGATATACGTTTCATGGTTACCGTTGCGGGGGCAGTGTTGGACTTTCACCAACTTCCCTAAAGCTCAAAGCTAGGACTCGTTGCATTTGCGCGAAGTATAAAGTCTGTATGCCATTTAAACAACGGAAATGCAGAATAATCCGCCTGAACTTCACTCAACCCCTTAAAATTGCATTACAATGATTCGCCCCAATATCTGATTCTGTGAGTGTGAACAGACAATTTTAAAGTCACGCACAGCAAGATCAGCAAAATGAAGATTGAAAATCAGGATTAGAGTCCAAAACGATGCGTACCCGTGCCAAAATTTGCGGAATCACGCGAATTCAAGATATAAACAGTGTTGTGCATGCGGGTGCAGATGCAATTGGCTTGGTGTTTTATCCTCCAAGTCCACGCAATGTGAGCATTGAGCAAGCACAAGGCTTGCTGCAACACATTCCCGCTTATGTGCAAGTGGTTGGTTTATTTGTCAATGCAACGGCAGAAGAAATAGCCGCTGTACTGAAACAAGTACCTTTAGATATTCTGCAATTTCATGGTGATGAAACACCCTTGCAATGTCAGCAAATAGCACAGCAAGTTGGACGTCGATGGTACAAAGCCATTCAGGTCAAACCTGATTTAAATGTGTTAGATGCGATAAAAAGCTATCAACAAGCAGGTGCAAGCGCAGTATTATTAGACGCGTGGCATCCTGAATTGAAAGGTGGTACAGGACACAGTTTTGACTGGTCAAAATTCCCCAAACTCGATATTCCTTTAATTTTGGCGGGTGGTTTAAACCCTGAAAATATTGAAGATGCAATTCAGACGACTCAAGCCTATGCCGTTGATGTCAGTGGCGGGGTAGAGTCTGCAAAAGGTATTAAAGACCAACAACTCATAGAACACTTCATGCAAGGAGTCCAACGTGGATCAGCAAAGTACAAATCACAATAATCCAGTGATTGACTATACCCAGTTCCCAGATGCAAAAGGGCATTTTGGGATCCATGGCGGACGTTTTGTGTCAGAAACGCTGATGGCGGCTTTACAAGACTTAGAAAAATTGTATTTCCGCATGAAAGATGATCCGCAGTTTTTGGCAGAATTCGACCGCGATCTCGCCTACTATGTAGGTCGTCCTAGTCCTTTGTATTATGCTGAGCGATGGTCTAAAGAGTTAGGTGGTGCGCAAATTTACTTAAAGCGTGAAGACCTGAACCATACAGGCTCACATAAAGTGAATAACACCATTGGTCAGGCATTACTGGCAAAGTTGTCTGGTAAAAAACGCATTATTGCCGAAACAGGCGCTGGTCAGCATGGTGTGGCAACCGCAACGATTGCAGCCCGCTTAGGTTTAGAGTGCGTAGTGTTCATGGGTGCAGAAGACGTCAAACGCCAGGCCATGAACGTGTACCGCATGCGTTTACTCGGGGCAACGGTTGTACCTGTAGAAAGTGGCTCTAAAACCTTAAAAGATGCCATGAACGAAGCTATGCGTGACTGGGTGACCAATGTCGATTCAACGTATTATGTGATTGGTACTGTGGCAGGCCCACATCCGTATCCACAATTGGTACGTGATTTCCAATCTATTATTGGTCGTGAAGCACGTCGTCAAATTCAAGAGCAGGCAGGTCGTTTACCTGACGCACTTGTGGCTTGTGTTGGTGGTGGTTCTAATGCGATGGGCTTGTTCTATCCATTCTTGAATGATGCCGAAGTGAAAATGTACGGTGTCGAAGCTGCGGGCTTGGGCATTGAAACAGGCAAACACTCTGCGCCATTGAATGCAGGACACGTAGGCGTATTGCACGGTAACCGTACTTATTTAATGTCGGATGCACAAGGTCAGATCATTGAAACCCACTCTATTTCTGCAGGTCTGGATTATCCAGGTGTAGGGCCAGAGCACAGCTTCCTGAAAGATATGCACCGTGTCGATTACGTGCCAATCAATGACCAAGAAGCTTTGCAAGGTTTCCGTGATTTAACCCGCATTGAAGGGATTATTCCTGCTTTAGAAAGCTCGCATGCTATGGCTTATGTAAGCAAGCTTGCACCAACGATGGATAAAGACCAAATCATTATTGCGACTGTTTCAGGTCGTGGTGATAAAGACTTAATGACTGTTGCCCGCATTGATGGCGTGGAAATGGTGGATATGTAAATCGTAAGCTGCTTGAAATAAAGTATGCTACATTTCAATTCAATCGTGCTGAAGCAATTCGGCACGATTTTTTATTTGGAGGATTGAAAAATTCTCGCTACTTTAAACAATCATGCTTCAAAATCATCAACCTTAAAAGCCATCATGCTTAGGAAATTTGCGTAGGAGTCGGATATGCCCAGTTTATTTATCGTGATGTTAGGCGGGCGTCATGCGCGAGCCAATACTGAAGTGCATGATGTGGTACTTGCGGTAGGCGATTCTTTAGAACAGACCTATCCGCAACTCAAGCAGGCTTGGTTTGCAGAACCGAAAGGTTTGCATATTGACGCATGGGCGCAAATTAATGGTGTTGAGTTTGAAGGTAAATCCTACTATTTAAAATTTACCGATGCGCAGCCGAATCAGGCAGAAAACCGACTGTATTTAATTAATTTAGGTGGATATGATCCGCGTGAGTTTGGCGAGTTACATCGTTATGTACTGGTGGTGGCGCAAAATCCAATGGTGGCAAAACAGCGTGGTAAAGCCTATTTTGCCCAGCACTGGCAAAAACAACATACCGATCGGGTCTTAGAGGTAGATGATTGTATTGCGATAGATCAGGTGCATGGTCGCTATGTGCAATTGGTTGAAGGCTCATTTTCAGGCAATCGTTGGGAAAATACCTATCTGACTTTGAATGCTGATGCTTAAATACCTTCAGAATATTGAGGGGAAGATATCTATTAATTTATATTTTGTATATTTAGTGAACGCTCAAGCCTTAAAATAGTAAAACAATCTATGCTTTTATAGTTTTTTGAACAAAATCATAAGCTGCGGGTTTTTTGTACATGCATTTGTAGGCATAATACGACCAAAGATGAATTGTTTTTAGACAATAGGGAATGTCTTCAATGGATTTAATTCAGGCGAATGGACAACCGCATTATGGACGTTTTAGTGAACTTCCCAAAAAAATTGATTATCAGGCTTATCAATATAAATCACCGTATGGTGAAGTATTGTCGGGTTGGCGTAAACGCTTAAAATATAAAAAGTTTAAATTCTGTAGTATTCAGCACGAACACTATACCATTGGGCTTGCGATTGCCGATATTGCTTGGGCAGGGCACGGTTTTGTCTATATTTATAATCACATGACGGGCGAAGTGCAGGAATGGAATGCGATTAATTTTTTATCGCGTAATACGGTTTTAGATGAGCAACAGTTATTTAATCAAAGTTTTTTTGAAAAATCGCCATTTCAAATTGAAATTCAACATGCCAATGGTGTGCGTTATATCCGCGTGACCAAATATGGTGAAATTAAACTCAGTGCGCGGATATTTTGTGCAGGCACAGACCCGCTAAGTATGTGTAGCCCAACAGGTATTAATGGTTGGACTTACACCCAAAAACTGACCACACTCGGCTGTGAAGGCTATTTTGTTAATAAAACAGGACAAACCATTCAATTCCATGAACGCACCTTTGCTTCTTTAGATGATACCTGCGGTTTTTTACGCCCTGAAACAGCATGGTTTTGGTTGTCGTGCAACTTTTGGGATACCGAAGACCGTCGTGTAGGCTTGAATCTGGCTTCTGGTGTGAATGAAAGTTTTGGCAACGAAAACTGTTTGTGGATTAATGGCGTGCTGTATCCCTTAACAGATGTGTTGTTCCAACCTGAGGATGATGGCTCGTGGAGCATTCGCTCACTGGATCATCGTTTGAATTTAACTGTCAGCACAGGTTGGCGCCGTTATGAAAACCTGAATTTGCGTCTAGTCGGCAGTCAGTTCAGCCAATGGCAAGCTAAAATTAGTGGTACTATTCAACAAGACGATACCGAAATTATTTTGTTAAACGAATACGGCTTGCTTGAACAGCATTATGCCAAGTGGTAGGGCAAGTTTTTAACCAAGATTGTACGTCACCACTTGCAGATCATCATGTGACGTCATCTATCACTCACTTGAATCGCCATTGAGTTTTTACATAAACGGCAAAAAAAGGCGCATTATGCAATTTCACTATGCGTTCAGAATTGGCATGATACTGCGAAATATATCAAGGTGAGTTTCACATGGCACAAGGTCTTTTGGCGGGTAAGCGTTTTTTAATTGCTGGTATTGCAAGTAAATTATCTATCGCATTTGGTATTGCAGAAGCATTGCATCGTGAAGGTGCAGAATTAGCATTTACTTATCCGAATGAAAAACTCAAAAAACGTGTTGATGACTTCGCTGCACAATTTGGCTCAAGCATTGTATTGCCTTGCGATGTAGGCGTAGATGCAGAAATTGAGCAAGCTTTTGCTGACTTGGCAAAGCACTGGGATGGTTTGGATGGTTTGGTTCACTCGATTGGTTTTGCGCCTGCGCATACTTTAGATGGTGACTTTACCGATGTTACAGATCGTGATGGTTTCAAAGTTGCGCATGACATTAGTGCTTATAGCTTTATTGCGATGGCACGTGCTGCAAAACCATTATTACAAGCACGCCAAGGTTGCTTATTGACTTTGACTTATCAAGGTTCTGAGCGTGTGATGCCAAACTACAACGTCATGGGTATGGCGAAAGCATCTTTAGAAGCAGGTGTACGCTACTTGGCTTCAAGCTTGGGTGCTGACGGTATTCGCGTGAATGCAATTTCTGCAGGTCCGATTCGTACGCTTGCCGCATCGGGCATTAAATCATTCCGTAAAATGTTAGACCTGAATGAAAAAGTTGCACCTTTAAAACGTAACGTGACCATTGAAGATGTTGGTAATGCGGCATTATTCCTTTGCTCACCATGGGCGAATGGTATTACTGGTGAAATTCTGTATGTCGATGCAGGTTTTAACACGGTTGGTATGAGCGCAGAATTAATGCTAGATGCTGAATAAGCATTGCATCAAGCAGATAAAACCGAAGTTTAGGCTTCGGTTTTTTTATCGCTGCATTTTAAGCAAGAGGTATTTTGCAGATTGCTGTAATTTTATTTTCTTCTTTGACGCATCTGCTGCTATAAATAGATGGGTTGACAATATTTCAAAATAAAACTGGGTTTTAGGTCTTAAAAATGAATGCGGAACAATTGCAAAAAACGTTACATGCCAGTCAATATGCAGAACAAGTCTTGGCAAATCACGAAAGCCTGTTACAGCAGGATTATGCAATTGACCAATTTCTAAAACCGCTGAGCGCAGACTATATTCATCAATTGGTGATTTCGACTTTACAAGACATTCAAGATGAAACCTTGTGGATGAAAACCCTGCGAATTTTACGCGCGCGTTTAATGTTCCGCTGGATTTGGCAAGATGCCAACCAACTCACCGATGTGGTGACGTTGACGCAGGAACTTTCAGACTTTGCTGATATTTGTGTGCAAGTAGCCAAAGATTTTGCTCGGATTCCGTTGGTCGCCAAGCATGGCGAACCGATGGGGTATAACGGTAAAGTCCAAGATCTGATTGTGGTCGCCATGGGTAAACATGGTGCGCAGGAACTGAATTTATCCAGCGACATCGACCTGATTTTTGCCTTTGATGAACAAGGCGAAACCAATGGACGCAAGTGTATTGAAGTGCAGCAATTCTGCATTTTATGGGGACAAAAACTGATCTATCTATTAGATCATATCACCGCCGATGGTTTTGTTTTCCGCGTCGATATGCGTTTACGCCCGTGGGGCGATGGTTCTGCTTTGGCGATTAGCCATGTCGCACTGGAAAAATATTTAAGCCAGCATGGACGCGAATGGGAACGCTATGCTTGGATTAAGGCACGTATTATCACAGGTGGGCAAGAAGGTTATGAACTGCTGGAAATGACCCGACCTTTCGTATTCCGCAAATATGTCGATTACACCGCCTTTGAAGCCATGCGCGAAATGAAAGCCATGATTGAGCGCGAAGTGCAGCGTCGTAATATTGAAGACAATATTAAATTGGGCGCGGGCGGTATTCGTGAAGTTGAATTTATTGTGCAGGTTTTTCAGCTGATTTACGGTGGTTCAAAACTAGAATTACAAGACCGCCAGTGTTTGGTGAGTTTGCGCCATTTGGGCGAAGCTGAATTGCTAGAGCCACAAGCCGTACTGGATTTGGAAGATGCCTATTTATTCCTGCGTCGAGTAGAACATGCCATTCAAGCCTTGAATGATCAGCAAAGCCAAGCTTTACCGACTGAACCTGAGTTACGCGCACGCATTAGCGATACTTTGGGCTTTGCCGATTGGGACAGCTTTATGCAGACCCTAAATGAAAAGCGTGTCAAAGTCATTTATCAGTTTGAGCATTTAATTAAAGAAAATGAACCCGATTCTTTGCTGGAAAATTACAGTCAGCTAGAAAAACAGCTCGATGCGGTACTAGACGATCAAGCGAAAAATTTAGTGCATGAGTTCTGGTATGGACATGCCATTAAAAAACTCACCGCCAAAGCTTTACAGCGTTTAAAAACCTTTTGGCCACACTTGATTGAAGCAGTGTTGCAGTCAGAAAATCCACAAATGGCATTGATGCGTTTAATGCCACTGGTCGAATCTGTTCTGCGTCGTACCGTGTATTTGGTCATGCTGATTGAAAGCAAGGGGGCACTGCAACGCTTGGTAAAAATGGCCACAGTCAGCCCGTGGATTTGTGAAGAATTGACGCAATATCCTGTGTTGTTGGATGAATTTTTATCTATGGATTTTGAATTGCCAAAACGCAGCGATTTGGAAGATTCTTTGCGCCAACAATTGCTGCGCATTGAACTGGATGAAGTTGAAGACCTCATGCGGGTGCTACGTTTATTCAAAAAATCCAACGTATTAACAGTTGCGGCCAGCGATGTACTGGCAGAAAGTCACTTAATGAAAGTGTCAGATGCGTTAACCGATATTGCCGAAGTGACCGCAAATGCAGCCCTACAACTGGCCTATCAGATGATTGTCAAAAAACATGGTTATCCGCTAGACAGTGAAGGGCAGCGCTGTGGTTTGGAGCATAACGCTTTTGCCATTATTGGTTATGGCAAAGTAGGTGGCATCGAACTTGGTTACGGCTCAGATTTAGACGTGGTTTTTATTCACAACATGGATGAACAAGCCGATACTGATGGCATTAAACCGATCAGTGGCTTTGAATTTGCTATGCGGGTGGCACGTAAATTTGTATCTTTAATGACCACGCAAACTTTAGATGGTCGAGTTTATGATGTCGATACCCGTTTACGTCCTTCGGGAGATGCGGGTTTATTGGTGACCAGTTTACGGGCCTTTGAGCAATATCAACTGAAAAGTGCGTGGCTGTGGGAGCATCAGGCTTTAGTGCGTGCGCGCAGTATTGCGGGTGAGCAATGTTTACGTGACAAGTTTGAAGTATTGCGTTGTCAGATTTTAACCCAGCCGCGAGATGAAGCTTATGTCCGCAGTGAAGTGCTGAAAATGCGTCAAAAAATGAAAGATCATTTGGGTTCATCTAAAGAGCAAAAAAAAGATGGAATTTTTCATTTAAAACAGGATGCAGGTGGTATCGTTGATATCGAATTTATGGCACAGTATGCGGTATTAGCCTGGAGTGGGTCGAATCCTGATCTCGCCCATTATTCCGACAACGTAAGAATCCTTGAAGATGCCGCAAAAACAGGTTGCTTATCCAGCGACGATGCGACAGCATTGATTCAAGCTTATCTCCGTGAACGAGCCGAAAGCCACCGCTTAGCCCTTGCAAATCAATCCATGCAAGTCAATGCTGCGGACTGGTACGATACCCGTGAGGTCGTTTGCAAGTTATGGCAAAGATTAATTGATCCGACTGCAATGTCTGCGTTGGATTAAAATGACTATTGTATAAACATTTGGAGTGTGTGCCATGAATTTGGCTGATCGTGATGGTTTTATTTGGCAAGATGGACAATTGGTTGACTGGCGTGATGCAAAAATTCACGTCTTAACGCATACCTTACACTACAGTATGGGTGTGTTTGAGGGTGTCCGCGCTTATGAAACGCCAAACGGAACTGCGATTTTCCGTCTTCAGGACCATACTAAGCGTTTGTTAAACTCTGCAAAAATCTATCAAATGAAAGTACCATTTGATCAAGCAGCTTTAGAACAGGCGCAAATTGATGTTGTACGTGAAAACAAACTTTCATCGTGCTATTTACGTCCATTAATTTGGATTGGTTCTGAAAAACTGGGTATTGCTGCAACCAATAACACCATTCATGCTGCTGTTGCGGCTTGGGGTTGGGGTGCATACTTGGGTGAAGAAGCGATGGCTAAAGGTATTCGCGTTAAAACTTCATCGTTTACGCATCATCATCCAAACGTGACCATGTGTAAAGCTAAAGCTTCTGGTAACTACACTTTGTCTATTCTTGCACACCAAGAAGTAGCGCAAGCAGGCTATGACGAAGCGATGTTGATGGACCCACAAGGTTATGTATGCCAAGGTTCTGGCGAAAACGTATTCTTAATTAAAGATGGCGTTTTACATACACCAGACATCGCAGGCGGTGCTTTAGATGGTATTACGCGTCAAACAGTGATCACGATTGCTAAAGACTTGGGTTATGAAGTAGTTGAACGCCGTATTACGCGTGATGAATTCTACATTGCCGATGAAGCCTTCTTTACAGGTACAGCAGCAGAAGTTACCCCAATTCGTGAATACGATGACCGTGTAATTGGCTGTGGTTCACGTGGCCCAATTACCACTGAAATTCAAAAAACTTTCTTTGACGCAGTTCAAGGCAAGAATGACAAATATGCACATTGGTTGACTTACGTTAAATAAGTCACGCGTGTGTACCTGAGTCCATATTACAGGCTCAGGTATGATGACCCCATTTAGGCAGTGGCTTGAATGGGGTTTTATTTTGCCTGCTATTGCGTTATTGAACGGCTAAACATCTTTCGAGATTGGTTTCTCACGTTTCTGATATAGATGAATGATCAACTGTTTCTTCGTTGAGTTGGTGATGTGAAAACTTGATCTTTTGCATAAATTCAGCCGCCCAAAACATGGCTTTTTTATAGCGAGAGGCAATCCCTGTAATTGGTGAGATTTGATGTTAAAAAACGCTCAGTCTGTTGAATGTGATAGGAGATAGTGAATTAAATACGTGAAAAGTGTAGTAAAAATTAGGCTAAAAACTGAATTTTGACCATTCTTTCAAAAATAAACCTACTTAAAATGTAACAAAAGTTAAAATAAAAATGTTGTTAAATTTAAATAAAAATGTTGTTAAAGTTAAATAAAAACAATGTGTTGGTTTAAATGTAAATAAATATATTTTTTGGGTATCCCTAGAATTGGTATCACAAGTTTTAGGGAGTGGGCTGCTCCCTAGTTTTTTGCGATGTCATTTAAAACAGTACTTTAATCTCCTAATTAGCTGAATTCCAAGGTTTATTTAATATTGTGTGAATTAGGGCGTATAGATGGCTTTTTGTGAGAAATACCTCAAATGAAGAAGCTCGCTAAGGATTGAGTTTCAATAATTCTAACGATATCTCAAGTGAGTGAATGATTAAAAAATGGTTTTTATAAGAGTTATGGAGAAGTGACATGTCTAAATTTATTAAAACTGCTGCTGCTTTGATGGTTTTCGGAGCTTTTTCAACGGTAACAATGGCAGGTGGTAATCATCATCCTAAACCAGACCCTAAGCCAACCCCAGTATGTAACGAAGGGCCATGTACAGGAAGTATTCCAATTCAAGTGATTGTGCCTAAGCGCTTTGAACTGAAAGTGAAAACACCAAGTATCTCATTAAAAGATGGTGCAGAATCTTCAGGTCAATTTTTGGTTGGAGCGAATGCAAAGTACAACTTAATGGTCGATACCGATAACCGTGTGGGGAGCAAATCAACCAAATCTCAAGCGATATCAGGTAATCATGCAGTGGGTTTAACCGTTGAAACCACGCTTGCGGGTTCATCGTCTGTGATTCAGTTAAATGATCAGAAAACCAACATTGCGCCAGGTAACAATGGCTGGAATACTTACAATGTCTTGGTTAAAAGTGACAGCGTAGGTATTTCTAAACCAGCGGGTACTTACACCGATAAATACAACATTCGAGTGTCATTCTAATTCGCTTGAACTCAATCTAAATCAGTTGGCTTTACCGACAGGGTGGAGTCAACTTTTTAGTCTAAAGAAATACAAAATAAGACATTGCTGGGGGAAGTATGAAACGATTATTGAAATATATATGCTGGTTGCAGGTTGCTTATGTGTAGAAGCTGTTTATGCAAACTTGGTCATTTCACCTACGCAAATGTATTTGGGCGATAAAGCACGACAACGCAGTGCAACAGTAGTCATGGAAGCCACCGATCTTACTGAACCGAAAAGCTTTGAAATGTCTGCCTATAAATGGTCGCAAAATGCACAGGGTGAAGATGTACTAGAGCCAGATCAAGACCTTTTAATTAATCCAAAAAACTTTGTTTTACAACCTAATACACAACAAATTATTCGTGTAGGTTTTAGCCGACCACTTTTGAAGGAAGAAATGGCGCAAGAAAAAACTTGGCGCATTGTTTTTAAAGAAATTGCTCCTGTAGTGGAAGAAGACGCCTTACAATTTTTATTCACAATTTCTGTTCCTTTATTTGTGGGTAAGCAAGAAGCCATTCAGGTAACAGCAACCCCGCGTTATCAAAATGATCATTTATTTTTAGAGATAGAAAATCATGCTGCATCGCATGTGCAAATTTCTTCAATCAGTATTTTAAATCAACAAAAACAACCTGTCGCAACTACTCGTGAAATGAAATATTTGTTGAATCAACAAAAGCACAGCTTTGATATGGGGCAAATCAAACTCAGTGATTTGAAAAATTACATACTCAAACTTGAAACAGATAAAAGTGAGCAAGCCATTGAGTTGAAAATGAAGGGCTAAATCATGCATAGAACTCGACTGTTTTTTGCGCTGCAAAGTGTCCTGTGGGGGATACCATTACAAGCCGCTGCTGCTCAGCCTGAAATGGTATTAAATAGTGTCTGGCTAAATGGCGTTGATCGTGTCGTTGAAAGTCTAGTATTGCAGCAGGACGGGCAACGTTATATGGAATGTGAAGTCTTGCAACAATTGGGTTTGCTGCAAGAGCGCTTACAAAAACACAGCGCACAAACTCAGTTCTGTTCTGTAAGCACCAATGAAATTCAGTCCGTGCAAGACGCTGCGCTGCAAGCCATAAAACTAACTGTACCAGTCAGCTATTTTATTGATGCACAATTTACCCAAACGCATGCGATTCCCTCAAAAGCGGACTTGGGTGGCTTTTTAAATTATGATTTGCTGTATGCACGTTATGATAATTACAATGAAATAAATGGCTTGGTGGAGCTTGGTGTTTTTAAAGATTACTGGATTTTTAAAAATGCCATGATGTATCGCAAAGAGGTAGAACAAGATCAAGATAAGCTACTGCGTTTGAATACCAGTTTTGAAATAGAGTTTCCATCACGTTATCAGCGTTTAACCTTGGGTGATAACACAAGTGTTTATAATCCATTATTAGATACATTTAGATTTGGCGGTGTATCTTTTGGTTCGAATTTTAGTAGTTATCCAGACTTTATTTATTGGAATGTACCCACCTTAAGAGGCAGTGCTGTACTGCCATCCACCGTCGATTTATACATTAATGGCATCAATTTATATCAGCAACAAGTGACGCCTGGGCACTATACCTTAAATACGGGTGCAAATATTCAGCAGTCGGGCGAGGCGCAAGTGGTGGTGGAAGATGTATTGGGAAATCGTACCGTGCAATCTTTTCCAGTTTATGTCACCACGCAACTACTCAAACCAGGACTGAACGAATACAACTTTTCTGCAGGAAAGCTGCGTTATGACTACGACTACGTGTCGGATGATTATCGTGAGTTTTTTGGCAACCTTTATTTCAGACGTGGAATTACAGACAGCACGACGTTAGGAACCAATTTAAGTTATAGCAAAGATGTGCAGAATGTCGGGTTGCTATGGACGCAATCTCTCAGCAAATATGCCTTGTTAGATACGCATGCTGCGTCTAGCCACAGTGATTGGGGCGATGGTTATACCTTTGGCGCTTCGTTAAGCCGTAATGGAAGTCGGCTTGCACTTGGTGCAAGTCATAAATACTACAGTCCTGAATATCGTGGTTGGGTTATAGCGATATGACACAAACAGTGGAATACGACAACTTAGCTTATGTCAGTATTTTCTATATTCCTTTCATTAATACCTTAAATGTGAACTATCTAGAGCGCCGTTATCATCCCAATGCAAATAATAGCTTTGCAGATAGTCAAATGCTTACAGTCGGTTTTTCTCGTATGTTTGGGCGTCAAACTTCATTGTCGTTTTCTTATTATAAAGATTTGAAAATGCAGGATAGCGACGGGGCATATTTAACGCTGAACTATCAATTTGACCAACGCCGCAGTGCGCAGCTTTCGCATAATTTTGATGAGCAAACCCAGTTGCGTTATGCACAGAGCAGCCTGACGCAAAATGGTGTGGATTACACTCTTGCTGTGCGTCACCAACAAACAGAAGGGGATATTGGGGTAAATGCTTATACAGCCCTGAAAATGCCGATGGGCAATTTATATTTAAGCCACGATGAAAGTGAGCGCTTTAGCTACAGTCAAGCCAATTATCAGGGCGCAGTAGTGTGGTTAGACCGTAAATGGGCCATGACCAAATATGTAGACAATGCTTTTGCCTTGGTGAATGTTGGTGATATTCCAAATGTGGAAGTACAGCGCGCCTTAACACCTGTTGGTAAAACCAATCAACATGGTTATGTGTTTGTGCACGACATTGTGCCTTACGTCAATTACGACGTGTCTTTTGATCAGGACCAGTTAGATCTGTATGACAGTTTTGAATATTCAAGCCAAAAAGTGATTGGCATGAATCAACGCGGCTATAAAGTGAATTTCCCTGTTCAGCGTACAGGATTGATCATATTGCATTTACTCACGCCCGATCAGCAGACCTTTGTGCAGGGCAGTGAAGTGTATTTAAGTGATGATACAACTGAATTTGTACCTGTGGGCAGCGATGGAAAAGTACATTTATATGGTGTGAAAGCAGGCAGTTATACGCTGAAAGTCAAAACCAAAGGTGGAAAAATTTGCCATAGTTCACTTGACGTCCCTCAAGTTAAAGCAGGCACTGTTCCACAAACTAGACAGTTAGATTTGATTTGTCAGTAAGTATATCAGCAGGATGATTGAGGATGAGAACATGAAAAGATTAGGGATGGTAAAAAAATTAAGTCTAGTGCTGTGTGGATGCTGGATTTGTTTTCCTGCACAGGCTTGCACCATTGGTTCAGTCAGTGAATCTTTATTGCAAATGAGTTCACAATACCGTAGCCAGACCGCAACCAGTTTTAATGTGCGCTGTGACCGTGGTTATAGCATTCAGTTCAGCAGTCGTAATTTACGTGACAAACATGGCAGCAGCTTTGTGAATAATGGTTCACACCGTTTACGCACCAGTATGAGTATTATGGGAGCAAAAACAAATTTGTGGAACACGCCTATAGCAGGGCATGTTTCTACGACAGGACATAAATACAGTGTCGCGGTACGCTTGGATGAACAACCGAGTTTGACAACGCCAGCAGGGCGTTATACCGATGAGTTGTATATTAATTTACTTTTTTAGAGGGCTTAGATGTGCGGCAGTTCCAGACAAAATGCGCCGCGGATCAGGTATTCAGCAAACAAGATATTCAGCAGGCAGGTAGACAATATCTGCTTTTTTTATCTATTTTTTGCTGAATGACAGCAAAGGATATACATAAAACTAGGTATGAGTGGTCATCTAGTTGTTTAAAAAATGACAAATGTGTCACCAAAGCATCATATTACTGCAATGCTGCTGCTCTATGCTAGCAAGCATAAAATAAGAATTGAGCATAAGGCGATGAGCAATGTATTGGCAAAGCAGAGCAGTAAGTTAGAGCGTTACAGCGATGCGTTTAAATTTTATTTCAAACAAGATCAAAAACAAAAAAGCAGCCAGCCTACCTCTGAACTCTCAGACCTCGTCCGCCCACGTTTAAAAATTGCCCTTGTAACAGAAACTTGGCCACCTGAAATTAATGGTGTGGCACGTTCACTGTTGCAGCTTTGCAAAGGATTGCAGGAACTTGGACACAAAATTTTATTGATTCGCCCTGAACAAAAACAAGCCTGCACTCAATTCCAACCGTATCAAGAATGTCTGGTAAAAGCACAAGCCATTCCTAAATATCATAATTTACAATTTGGCTGGCCGCAGTGGTCTAAACTTTCGCAGGCTTTAGATGAGTTTCAACCTGATGTGGTGCATATCGTGACTGAAGGTCCTTTGGGTCTAGCTAGTTTACAAATTGCAAAGTCCAAAAATATTCCAATATCGAGTGGTTTTCACTCTGCTTTTCAGGATTTTAGCCGTTTTTTCGATTTGGCATTTTTACTCAAACCCATTCAGCACTATCTAAAATGGTTTCATAACAATACATCGCTGACTTGTGTGCCAAGTAGCCACACCGAAAAATCATTGCGTCAGTTTGGCGTGCAAGGGCCTTTAGTGGTGGTTGGGCGTGGTGTCGATGTTGAATATTTTTCCCCGTATTTTCGTTCGACCCAACTGCGAGCAAGTTGGGGTGCCAGTGAAAACACGCGGGTGATGTTGTATGTCGGGCGTTTATCACCTGAAAAAGAAGTCAATCTTATTATTGATGCCTATCAGCGTATGCCAAAAAATACCGAACAGCCTGTGAAATTGGTGATTGTTGGAGATGGCCCAGACCGTGAGCGTTTAGAAGCCTTGAACACTCAGGGAGATATTGTTTTTACAGGTAGTTTAAGTGGGACAGCACTTGCACAAGCCTATGCCAGTGCCGATGTATTTGCTTTCGCCAGTCAGGTGGAAACCTTTGGTAATGTCGTGTTAGAAGCCATGGCCAGTGGCTTACCTGTCATTGCGTATGATTATGCTTGTGCACGTTTACATCTAAAACCGAATGAAACAGGTTGGTTGAGTCCACTCGGTCAGCCAGAAGATTTGGTCGGTCATATCCACCGACTTCCAGATCTTACAACCCTTAGACAGATGGGCGAACACGCCCGCAAAGCGACTTTAAATATTGGCTGGCAGTATCCAGTCCAACAATTTGAGCAGGCGTTATATCAGGTGGCGAAGGAGCTACACATGCCATCTTAGATATACGCCAAAGAGGAGAGAACTGATGAAGTTTAAAAATGCAAAAATAAGAATGCTGGATCTCGACTTAAAAGGCTGTTTGTATCTTAACCATTTTTCCCACTCTCAGCGGGTGGCACAATTTTTTAAAGTTATTAGCCGTTTGGGCGATGGTGTGTTCTGGTATGTCATGCTCGCAAGTGCATGGATGATGCAGGGTATTGGTTATAGTTTACAAATTATTTATCTGTTGTTAGGCGGTTCTGTCGGCACAGGTATTTATAAATATTTAAAACAGAAAACCGTCCGTCCACGTCCGTATCAGGTACACCAAGTGATCCGTTTGGGTGAACGTCCCTTAGATCATTTTAGCTTCCCATCAGGTCACACTTTGCATGCAGTCATGACCACAACGGTTTTGGGTTATATCCAGCCAGTATTGTTGATGTTGATGTTGCCCTTTACGATTTTGGTGGCCGTTTCCCGTATGATTTTAGGCTTGCACTATCCGAGTGATGTGGCAGTCGGGGCGATGATTGGCGGTTCAGTGGCGAGTGCGATTATTTTGGCTGCACCTTATGTAAATATTGTTTTATAAGTCTGGATAAAACCAAATCGAAAATTCAGTGCAGTAATGGCAGGCAGCCCATGCGAAATTTGTTAAAGTAGTCGCTGTCTTGACTAGAATAGGGAATACACATGGGTTTACGTTGGACGGACAGCATCGACATTGCCATTGAGTTATATGAGGCGCATCCCGATGTCGATCCGCAATGGATTCGTTTTACCGATTTGCACGCTTGGGTCTGTGCTTTGCCAGAGTTTGAAGATGATCCCGAAAAATCGACTGAAGGCATCTTAGAAGCCATTCAAATGGCGTGGATTGACGAAGCACGTTAATCTAGCGGTGTGAAGCAAGATTGATTTGCCGATCAAGGTCCTGCACAATGCGCTTCATATCGAAAAAAGCAATTTTTTTACACATCAAAAGCAGAAAATAGCCCATTATTCGGTATAATGCGGCAAAATTTTCGCGTCAACATTGACTTAAGGAGCCAATCATGGCTATTGAACGTACTTTATCTATCGTAAAACCAGATGCTGTTGCTAAAAACCACATCGGTGACATCTTTGCTCGTTTCGAAAAAGCTGGTCTTAAAATCGTTGCGACTAAAATGAAACACCTTTCTCAAGCTGAAGCTGAAGGCTTCTACGCTGAGCACAAAGAACGTGGTTTCTTTGGTGACCTAGTTGCGTTCATGACTTCTGGTCCAGTCGTTGTTTCAGTTCTTGAAGGTGAAAACGCAGTTCTTGCTCACCGTGAAATTTTAGGTGCAACAAACCCTAAAGAAGCTGCACCTGGTACAATCCGTGCAGATTTCGCTGTAAGCATCGATGAAAACGCTGCTCACGGTTCAGACTCAGTTGCATCTGCAGAGCGTGAAGTAAACTACTTCTTTGCTCAAACTGAAGTTTGCCCACGTACTCGTTAATACGCAGTATTCAAACCAGATAAGTGTTATTATGCTTATCTGGTTTTTTATTCTCCGATTTTTATTTTCTGAATAAACCTTTGCTCACCTCTTGAGCTTCTCCTTTCATCTTTAGACATGGTTTAGGTATACACACATGAGTACAGAAGTCCTCGCTGCATCTGCAACAGATGTTCAGCAAGCATCTGCGTCCGCTCCTGCACAGTCTGCGACTGCAGAGAAAGTGAATCTCCTTGGCATGTCACGTCCACAAATGGAAAAATTCTTTGAAGATTTAGGCGAGAAGAAATTCCGTGCAGGGCAGGTGATGAAATGGATTCACCAGTTTTTTGTTACAGATTTTACTGAAATGACCAATATTTCAGGCAAGTTACGTGAAAAACTGGAAAAGATTTGTGAAATTAAAGCGCCTGAAGTGGTGCATAAAAATTATTCTAAAGACGGTACTCGTAAGTGGGTATTCCGTGTCGGTGATGGTGAAGGCTCATTGGTTGAAACCGTTCTGATTCCTGCCGAAGACAAAACTGGCTCACGTAAAACCCTGTGTATTTCATCGCAAGTAGGTTGTGCACTGGACTGTTCATTTTGTTCTACGGGTAAACAAGGTTTTCAGCGTGACCTAACCCAAGCCGAAATTATTGGTCAGTTGTGGATGGCAAACTATTCCTATATGGAAGATGTGCCTGTGATTGAACGTGAGCGTTCTGTGACCAACGTGGTGATGATGGGTATGGGCGAACCGTTGTTGAATTACGATGCCGTCTTGAACGCCATGCGCATTATGCTAGATGACTTTGCTTATGGCATGTCTAAGCGTCGTGTGACTTTATCGACTTCGGGTGTTGTACCTAAAATTGACCAATTGGCACAAGATATTGATGTGGCTTTGGCAATTTCTTTGCACGCCACCAATAACGAACTGCGTGATGAACTTGTTCCAATCAATAAAAAATATCCATTGGAACAATTAATCGCAGCTTGTCAGCGTTATATTGGCAAAGATGGCAACGAAAGTGCGCGTAAACACGTGACCATTGAATATGTCATGTTAGATGGTGTAAATGACCATCCTGAACATGCGCAGCAAATGATTAAGCTACTCAAGAACCTGCCAAGCAAGATTAATTTGATTCCATTTAACCCATTTCCGCACGCGCCGTATGGACGTTCAAGCCGAAATCGAATTATTTCTTTCCAAAAAACTTTGTCTGATGCAGGTTTTGTGTGTACGATTCGTCAGACACGTGGTGATGATATTGATGCTGCGTGTGGGCAATTGGTCGGACAAGTGGCAGACCGCACCCGCCGTGCCGAACAGTGGAAAAAGAAAGTTGCAGCGCAAAATGAAATCATACGCTCGCAAGGATAATGACTTGTATAGATAACTAACTTGCATCGAACGAAGACGCAAAGGGGATGTCCATTGAATAAGCCTGTATTTAAAATCGCACAAATTACAACTGTTTGTATTTCGGCAATTTTTGCTGCAGCTTGTCAAACCACAGCTCCAACCTTAGGGCAAAAAGACCCTGAAAAAGCGGTGCAAGTACGTACGCAGTTGGCAGCAGAATACTTAAAAAATGGCGATTTAGACTCAGCCAAACGCGCACTTGATCAAGCTTTGGAAAGCGATTCACGTGATTCCACCGCTAATATGATGATGGGCGTGTTGCTGCAACAAGAAGGCAGCAAGCTGAATTTAGAAAAAGCCGATGCGTATTTTAAGCGTGCCATTGCCGCTGACCCAAAAAATGCACAAGCGCGTAACAACTATGGTACGTATTTATATCAAGTAGAACGCTATAATGATGCGATTGAGCAGCTCAGTATTGCAGGTGCAACACTGGGTTATGATCAACGCTTTAGAGCATTGGAAAATGTAGGTCGTATTTACTTGAAATTAGGCGATATAGAGAATGCCGAAAAGTCATTCAAACAAGCCTTGCAAGCCAATCGCGATTCTTATGTTTCAATGTTAGAGTTGTCGGAAATTTTATATTTAAGACAACAATTTGCACCCGCGCGACAATTGTATGAACAATTTGTACGTGCTGTGGGGCAAAAAAATCAGGGTGCGCGTGCCTTATGGATTGGGATTCGTTTAGCACGTGCCAATGGCGATCAATTGGGAACTCAGGTTTTAGTGAACCAGCTGCGTGCATTATTTCCCAATAGCCAAGAATACCAACGTTATTTGCAATTACAGTACAGTACTGAGGCCGTATGGAAGTAAATCCTAATTCACCGCAACCCACACAGGGGACAACGCCTGTACCCCATGCATTAGGAAATGTTCAACGTCCAGGTGAGTACCTTCGTCAAATTCGCGTCAATCAAAAACGCGAACTGGATGATGTTTCAAAAGATTTGAAAATTCCATTAAAAACGCTGATGGCGCTAGAGCAAGACGAATATACCGCTTTGCCTGAAGCGACCTTTATTAAAGGTTATTATCGTACCTATGCCAAATATTTACAGGTCGATGCTTCAGCCATTATTCAGCGTTTTGATGAAATTTATGCCAACGATACAGGGTTGTTGCCAAATCACGCCTTGAACAATTCACCCATCAAAATTATGGGAAAACTGCCAGGCTCTAACCGCGATCGCAATAAAAAGTGGCTCACACGTATCGCTGTGATTGTGGCGGTATTGCTGTTGTTGTGGGCATTGGTCGCGCTAATTCAAAACTGGATGTCGTCTGGTCAAGAGGGTGCAGAACCTGAAATTGCAGTACTGCAATCCGATGTGCAAATCATTTCTGACAATGCGACAGGCAGCACGCCTGCACTTGCTTCGGGCGATCAGCTGAATTTGCAATTTGCTCGTCCAACTTCAGTGCATATTGTTGACGCTACTGGCAATGTTTTAGCGACAGGACGTCAAGCCTCTACTTTAAATTTACAAGGCGAAGCCCCATTTCAAATTCGCTTAGATGATGCGACTGCTGTGTCATTAAGTTTGAACAATGAGTCGATTTCATTATCGCCATATACTGTGAACGGAAAAGCAGAATTCCGTTTATCTCGATAATGCAGCAAGGTAGAGCGATATCATGATTGTAAATCCAATTCAACGCCGTCCGACCCGTAAAATTCGTGTGGGTTCTGTCTATGTGGGTGGTGATGCGCCCATTAGCATCCAAAGTATGACCAATACGGAAACCTGCGATGTTGCTGCAACCGTGGCGCAAATTCAGCGTTGTGTAGATGCGGGCGTAGACATCATGCGTGTTTCTGTGCCGACCATGGAAGCTGCAGCTGCATTTGGTGAAATTCGAAAGCAAGTATCTGTGCCGTTGGTGGCAGACATTCACTTTGACTATAAAATTGCGTTGGCAGTTGCTGATGCGGGTGCAGACTGTTTGCGGATTAACCCGGGTAATATTGGTTCGGAAGCTAAAATTCGTGAAGTCGTAGCTGCTGCCAAACATCATGATATTTCTATGCGGATTGGTGTGAATGCGGGATCGCTAGAAAAAGATATTCAGAAAAAATATGGCGAGCCGACAGGCGCAGCATTGCTAGAATCTGCCATGCGTCATATTGATATTTTAGACCGTCTAGATTTTCAGGAATTTAAAGTTTCAGTCAAAGCATCGAATGTGTTTTTAACCATGGATGCTTATCGTTTGTTATCACAACAAATTGATAATCCATTACATTTGGGCGTAACTGAAGCAGGTATTTACCGTACAGGTACCGTAAAATCTGCAATTGCTTTGGGCGGTCTGCTCATGGAAGGCATTGGCGATACCATGCGTATTTCACTTGCGGCAGAACCTGAAGATGAAGTTAAAATCGGTTTTGATATTCTAAAATCTTTAGGTTTACGCTCTAACGGGATTAATTTTATTGCCTGCCCAAGCTGTTCACGTCAGGAATTTAACGTCATTTCTGTAATGCAGGCATTGGAGGAGCGTTTGGAAGATATTCGTACTCCAATGGATGTATCGGTCATTGGTTGTAAAGTGAATGGCCCAGGCGAAGCTAAAGAAGCTGATATTGGTGTGGTGGGCGCAAGTCCGCGTTCATTGGTTTATCGTAATGGTGAAAAGAGCCATTTAATTGATACCAATCAACTCGTTGATGAAATCGAAAGCATGGTTCGTCAGCGTGTTACAGAGCTTGAACAAGCTAAATCTAAAGAGATTATTCGTACAAATTTTTCTGAGTAAGTCATGAGTTCAATTGTTGCAATTAAAGGTTTTAATGACATTCTTCCAACGCAAACACCTGCGTGGAGACGTCTAGAGCAACATTTAGCATCTTTAATGGATGCTTATGGTTATCAACAAATTCGTTTGCCAATGGTTGAGCAAACCAATTTGTTTAAGCGTTCAATTGGTGATGCGACCGATATTGTTGAAAAAGAAATGTACACATTCTTAGACAAGGGTAATCCGCCTGAGTCTTTGACTTTGCGTCCTGAAGGAACTGCAGGTTGTGTACGTGCCATGTTAGAGCACAATTTGCTACGTGGTGCGACACCGCGCGTGTGGTATATCGGCCCAATGTTTCGTTATGAAAAACCGCAAAAAGGTCGTTATCGTCAATTCCACCAATTTGGTGTAGAAACTTTTGGCGTTGCAACACCAGATATGGATGCCGAACTTATTTTAATGACTGCGCGTTTATGGAAACGTATGGGCGTTGCCGATAAAGTTCGCTTAGAGTTGAATACGCTGGGTGAGTCGGATGAGCGCGCAGCGTATCGTGCCGCTTTGGTTGAGTTTTTGGAAGCGCACAAAGCCGATTTAGACGAAGATTCACAGCGTCGTTTAAGTACTAACCCACTGCGTATTTTGGACTCGAAAGATGCTAAAACGCAAAGCATCCTAGAAAATGCTCCAAAATTGCATGATTTTATGGGTGAAGATACGCTGAATCACTTTGCCCAATTACAGCAGTATTTAACCGATGCAGGCATTGAGTTTGTGATTAATCAAAAACTGGTACGTGGTTTAGATTATTACAATAAAACCGTTTTTGAATGGACAACCACGCATTTAGGTTCGCAAGGCACAGTTTGTGCAGGCGGGCGCTATGATGGTTTGGTTGGGCAGTTGAAGGGTAAGGCAGATCAGTCCGTACCTGCCGTGGGCTTCGCCATGGGCATTGAGCGTTTATTGTTGTTGCTTGAGCAAGTCGAAGACAATACGCCTGTACGTGATTGTGAAGTATTCTTGTTGGCAGATCCAACAACTCAAGGCAAGGCGTTGGTTTTAGCTGAGCAAATTCGTGACCAATTCGAACAAGCGGGCAGCCAGATTCGCTTAAAAGTTGGTTCACAAGGCTCAATGAAAAGCCAAATGAAAAAAGCCGATCAATCAGGTGCAATCTATGCCTTGATTTTTGGTGAGCGCGAAGCGGAAGCACAGCAATTGGCAGTGAAAACCTTGGCAACTGCTGAGCAAACGACTGTTGCAGTGACCAAAATTGTGCCTTTCATCATTGAAAAATTTTCTTCACAATAAGCCAAATAACATAAGGAAAAGGGTAATCCAATGAGCGCATTGAGTGATGACGAACAACTTGATAGTTTAAAATCGTTTGCGAAAAAATATGGTTCAGCCATGATTAGCGGGATTTTAATTGCGTTGATTGCCTTTTTCGGATGGCAATATTGGCAGAAAAAAACCTTGGCAGAGCAGCAAATGAATACTGCTAAAGTGCAACAACTGATGGATGATGCACGTACAGCAGAAGGCAATCCAGATGCCTTCAGTCAATTGTCTGCAACTGCTGATAAAATTGTGAAAGAAGCCCCTGATTCTGCGCAAGCTATTCAAACTCAATTCTTAATGGCTAAACTCGCTTACGATCAGCAAGATTTTGCTGCCGCAGAAAAAGCCTTAAAGAAAGTTGAAAACTCTAAAGTAAAAGACCAAGGCTTAGTGCAATTGGTTAAGTTGCGTTTGGCTTATGCACAGTTGGCGCAAAAGAAATACGATGAAGCTATTCAAAGTTTGGCCGCGGTGACTGATCCTGCATTTAAAGCGACTGCAGATGAAGCGCGTGGCGATGTTTATGTCGCGAAAAATGACCGTGAAAATGCCCAAAAAGCCTATCAAAGTGCATGGGATACTTTGGTGGAACGTAAACAAGAACGTCAAATTTTACAAATAAAACTCGAAAGTGTTGGTGTTTTGGTGGATGATCCTGAAATTGAACGCCCAGTATTAGAAACACAAGTGGATGAGAGCTAATGAATAGAAAGTATAAAATACCGTTTGCACTGACCGTTTTAACCCTCGCTTTAGTGGGGTGTTCTACCAATAAAATTAAAGTTGCAGAAGTTAAGCCAAATCCACTGCCAAAACTTGAGCAAGCACAAAGTCTAGTTCCTGTATTTTCACAAAGCGTTGCATCGACTACATCAGCCGATCCACTGCGCCTGCAATTAGATGCCGAAAACGGGGTAATTTATACTGTTGATCCTAAAGGTGAGATGGCAGCCTATCAAGGCAAGCAACGTCTTTGGCAAAAACAAGTGTCTAAGCAAGGCTTAACTGCAGGTGTCAATGCTGCTGATGGCATTGTGGTTGCAGGAAACAGTAAAGGACAATTGTTTGCTTTAGATCAGCAAACAGGTGAGCAAAAGTGGGTTGCACAGTTAACAGGTGCAATTCTTGCGCCATCGTTAATTCAGGCGGGTCGTGTGGTGACTGTAAGTAATGACGGCACGGTATATGCACACAATGCCGAAACAGGTCAGTTGGTGTGGACTTACAACTTGCCAAACGTGCAATTTAGTTTGCGTGGTATGGCTGCACCTGTGGCGCTCGATTCACGTACTGTACTGATTGCTTCTGCAAATGCCTATGTCTATGCACTGGATATTGTTACAGGCGTACCACGTATGCAGCGCCGCGTTGCCATTAGTGAAGGCCGTTCAGACATTCAACGCTTAAATGACATTGATGGCGACCCAGTGGTTGCTGGTCAATTCTTGGTGACCACAAGCTACCAAGGTCAGGTCACCGTATTGGACTTGGCTTCACAACAAGTGATTTGGAGTGAAGATGCAAGCAGTACCAAACGTCCAGAAGTTGCGGGGAATGGTGTATTTGTCAGCACTGCAGATGGTAAAATTGCAGCTTACGAAATCACATCAGGACAAGCACTTTGGGAAAATGACAGTTTGCTCAACCGTCGTTTATCTAATCCTGTGTTGTTTGGACAATATTTAGTGGTCGGTGATTTAGATGGTGTTTTACACCTCATTGATCCAAGCTCAGGGCAACTGGTTGGACGTTCAAAAACCAATGGCGAAGTCCGTTCATTGCGTGTAATTGACAATCAACTCTATGTCGCAACGCAAAAGGGCGCATTAAGCGTTTGGCAGAACCGCTAATTTTGTTCTGACTTTTATGCTAAAATAGTTGTCCGTATTTTTACGCGGGGTAATTGAATCATCAATGCCCCGTGTTTTTATTTAATAGAGTGGTCGATGTTCTCTCTGTCGTTTGCGTGGTCGCAACGCTGAACCCAACATCCATACTCTGTTCTTTCTTCCACAGTTTCGGATGTACAGACCATTGAAACTGACTGATCTTGAATAAAGGTTAATCTATGAAACCCGTAATTGCGCTCATTGGTCGTCCGAACGTCGGAAAATCAACGCTGTTTAACCAGATTACCAAGAGCCGTGATGCACTTGTTGCCGACTTTGCAGGTCTGACACGTGACCGCAAATATGGTGATGCAACCTATCAAAATAAATCTTTCATTGTGGTCGATACTGGCGGTATTGGCGAAAGTGAAGGTGGCATCGACTCTTACATGGCTGAACAATCTAAAACAGCCATCCATGAAGCCGATATGATCATTTTTGTGGTCGATGCACGTGCAGGCTTGTTGGCATCGGATGAGCAAATTGCGCGTGAATTGCGTACTTTGGGCAAAAAAGTATTCTTGGTGGCGAACAAAGTAGATGGCGTACATGCCGAAGCCGCTTTGGTTGAGTTCTTTAAACTGGGTATGGGCGAGCCATTGCAAGTGGCTGCCAGCCATGGTCGAGGCGTTCAGCAAATGCTGGAAGACGTTTTGGCAGATGTTCCTGAAGATGAAAACCCAGATGCACATGATCAAGACACAGGTTTGCGTTTAGCCATTATTGGACGTCCAAACGTGGGTAAATCGACACTGGTTAACCGTTTATTGGGTGAAGAACGTGTAGTGGCATACGATCAGCCAGGTACGACACGTGACTCAGTCTATATTCCGTTTGAGCGCAACGAACGTAAATACACCTTGATTGATACTGCAGGTGTGCGTCGTAAAGGTAAGGTCGATGAAATGATCGAGAAATTCTCGATTGTGAAAACCTTGCAAGCCATGAAAGATGCACACGTGGTGGTGATTGTGGTGGATGCGCGTGATGGTATTGTCGAGCAAGATTTACACTTAATTGGTTATGCGCTTGAAGCAGGGCGTGCCATGGTGATCGCGATTAACAAATGGGACAATATGTCCGAATATGATCGCAAACAATGTAAGTTAGATGTTGAGCGTCGTTTTGACTTTATTCCATGGGCAAAAATCCACCTAATTTCTGCCTTGCATGGTACAGGCGTGGGCGATTTATATCCTTCTATTCATCGTGCTTATGAATCATCACACTTAAAAGTGTCACCTGCGAAACTGACTCAAATCTTGAATGATGCAACAGATGCACACCATCCACCCAAAGTGCAAGGTCGCGCCATTAAAATGCGTTATGCACACATGGGTGGACAGAATCCGCCAACCATCGTGATTCATGGTAATAAGGTCGATAAAACACCTGCAGATTACCGTCGTTATTTAGAAAACGTGTTCCGTAAAGTTTATAAGCTAGAAGGTACGCCTGTAAAAATTGAATTTAAAACTTCTGAAAACCCATTTGAAGGACGTAAGTCACAAGTGGATGAACGCACAGCCGCACGTCGTCGTCGTTATGTGCAGAAGTTTAAGAAAGCCGAGAAGAAGTTCAAGCGAGGCTAAGGCTTAAACTTTGACGTGTTTAATAAAAAATCCCGAATGTAAATTCGGGATTTTTTTTGAGCAACTTAATTTAAATATAGATAGATGTAGAATTAATGACGCTTCGCCAACAAGCTATTCGACAGACGATTTAACCATTGTGGGCTAATACTCGAAAGTTGCATTAGGGTTTTGGCTTTTAAACCGACCGCACGATGCGTATTGGTCAGAATCGAATCTTTAACCGTCGCTTGTTGATACACCACCTGGGCGACATCTTCTGTCGATAAATGCACGCCCATGTTTTGAATGGTGGCTGCATCCATATCTTTCACCATTGCAGTTTGTACAAATAGCGGCATGACATCTAAGACCCGAATGCCGTATTTTTGCCACTCTATATCTAAACCTTCCGTAATGCCACGTACTGCAAATTTGGAAGCAGAATAAGAAATTAAATCGGCTTGTCCATAAATCGCAGATGCCGAAGACAGGTTAATCACCCGTGCAAAACTTGCTTGTTTTAAATAAGGCAAAGCCGCATGACAACCGTTTAATACACCATTCACATTCACTGCCATAGTCCGATGATGCGCTTCTATGGGTGTGTCTTCAAATGCGCCTGAGTAGAGAATTCCTGCATTATTCACCAAAATATTCAATTCACCTGCCCATTGGCAAAAATCGGATAATGCAGCTTGCCAACTGGCATAGTCTGCTACATCAAGCAAACCTGCATGCGCACGCTCACCCAATTGTTCTGCCAATTGCTGTGCTTGTGTGAGATGAATATCATAAATACCGACACGGTAACCTTGCCGATAAAACAATTGTGCGATTGCCGCACCAATGCCTTGTGCAGCGCCACTAATCAAGATACTGTGCATTTGAACTTGCTCCCTGATGTTATTTTTGTTGTGCATATCGTCCTTGCCGTCTGAGCATAACAAAAAAATGGTGCATTCGTGCAATAAATTGAAATAAGGAACAACCCATGCAGCAATTGCTTTCAATCATGCAACAGTTACGTCAACAATGCCCGTGGGATCAAAAACAAACCCCAGAAAGTTTGACTCAATACGCAATTGAAGAAGCTTATGAAGTTGAAGCAGCAGTGCGTTCAGGCAAGGTGGATGATGTACGTGATGAGCTGGGTGATTTGTTGTTGCAAGTGGTGTTTCAGGCACAAATGTATAGCGAGCAAGGTGCATTTGATTTTCAAGATGTGGTACAAGCCATTTGCGATAAATTAATTCGTCGGCATCCACATGTGTTTCAGGCAGAACAGTTTGCGCAGCTTAGCGCAGAAGATGTCGCTGCTTTATGGAAAACCATCAAACAACAAGAAAAACAGGGTAAAGCAAAGTCACGTTTAGATGAGGTGAAACATGCACCCGCTTTGGTGCAGGCACAGCAAATTCAGCAGCATGCGGCACAATTGGGCTTTGACTTTCATACCGTGCAAGATGCGTATGGCAAGTTAGAAGAAGAATTGCAAGAATTACAACAGGCGATTCAACAGCAACAATCCGATGAAATACAGGATGAGTTAGGGGATTGTTTGTTTTCTTTAATCAATGTTGGGCGTAAACTTGGCGTGTCCAGTGAGTTGGCATTATTGGGCACAATTCATAAATTTAGAACACGCTTTGCTTACATTGAAGATCAGGCCGAATTACAACAAAAAACAATAGAAGATATGACTTTAGAAGAAATGGATCAACTTTGGGAGCAGGCAAAACAACAATTAAAATGACAGGTTTTGTGGCAACATGAATATATCGCAGCAATTAAAAGTTTCTTTTCGCTTTTTTTCTTTCGGATGGCAGTACTGGCTTGCATTGCTGTTATGCAGTATCAGTGTATGGACTACAGCACAAAATGTGCAATCTAAGCCTGCGCAGGTGGGTGGGCACAGCTATGATCAAAACTATTTAAAATGGAAAGCGCAGCAAGCCGCGCAAGATCAGCGTTTAAGTGCGGCTCAAACCACATCATCAAGCGCAGAACATTATTTAGCACGTCCTACTCAGCAAAGTGCGCATACAAATCAAGTGCGTTTAAATAGCGCTTCACTAGAACAATTGCAGCAATTGTCTGGGGTGGGCATGAAAAAAGCACAAGCGATTGTGGAATATCGAAAACAAAATGGAAAATTCCAAAGTATTGAAGAACTTCAGCAAGTCAAAGGGATTGGGTCTGCCTTATTTGCCAAGAATAAACACAAGTTGGCATTGTAGCTGCAAGCAGAATTTTAGCACTGCACATTGCAAAATTAGCATGTGAATCAAATTGCCCTTTGATTGTGTTAGAGATATGATTAGCGACATCTTATCTGTTTTACGTTCAGACGTAGGAGACAGCGTCTTTTGCAAACTTTGCGCGCGTCAAAATGTGGTTTATCTACCGCTCAATTACCTTCTTCCATTTTAGATGTTCTAGATGCTTTAACCAAAGCAGGCTATGAAGCTTATATCGTCGGTGGTGGAGTTCGTGACTTAATGTTAGGGCTAAATCCGAAGGATTTTGATGCCGTAACCAATGCCACACCCTCACAAGTGAAAGAAGTTTTCGGACGACGTTGCCGAATTATTGGACGACGTTTTGAGCTGGCGCATGTCTATGCAGGGCGTGAACTAATTGAAGTGGCCACTTTCCGTGCGCCACCGAAAAAAGCTGTGACTTCTGCGGCGGGGATGATTCTGCGCGATAATAACTGGGGCACAATCGAGCAAGATTTTGCCCGTCGTGACTTTTCAATCAATGCGTTGTATTACCAGCCACGCAAAGGCATCGTGTTAGATTTTTGCAATGCCGTAGATGATATAAAGCACAGAAACTTGCGTTTATTGGGCGATCCAACTTTACGTTTTGAAGAAGACCCAGTGCGTATGCTGCGTACTTTGCGTTTTGCTGCCAAATTAAATTTCAATATTGATCCAAAAATTCTTAAAATTTTTACGCCTGAAATGACGCAGTTATTGCGTGATGTATCGCCACACCGTTTATATGATGAGTCGCAAAAACTCTTTACGATGGGACATTTAAATAAAGTCCTGCCGATGTTGATTGAGTTTGGTATTTGGCGTCAGTTATTTGCCGACATCAAGCCAGACATCAACTCATTTATTGAACGTGCAGCAAAAAATACCGATCAACGGATTGCGATTGGTAAAACCATCAACCCTGCATTTTTCTATGCGGTGCTGTTGTGGCAACCGTTTTTAGAGCGTTGTGACTTTTATCTTTCTAAAGGTGTGGTGGCAGCCGAAGCGCGAGCCCAAGCAGGTTTAGATGTACTGAAACGTCAGGCGACACGTACCATTATTCCTCGTTTTGCTGAAACTTTTATTCGTGAAGTTTGGGAAATGCAAACCCGTTTATTGCAACCGAAACCACAGCAAATTGAAGCATTGTCTGGGCATGCGCGTTTCCGTGCAGGTTTTGACTTTTTATTACTGCGTGAAAAAGCAGGCGATAGCTCGACTTTAGGAATGGGTCAGTGGTGGGATGCCTACCAGCTTATGAGCACCGATGAAAAAGAACGTGCGATTGCCCAATATAACCGATTACGTGCCAAGAGCCGCCGTAAAACAGCGCAAGAACCTGTTGATGTGGCACCAGCAACACATGCTGCCGATATGCAGATTGAACCCTTGGTGAATGAGCCTGAGCCTCGTAGTCGACGTGCGCGTAAAGCCAAACAGTATGAAGAAAATCGGGCGCAATTGACTGCTACAGCAAACGGTTCAGGTATTGGTGCAGATCATCCGATTTTAAAACGTAAACGTGTGCAACGTGATTTAAGCCAAGTGATTTTTGGGCCAACACAATGAGCAACATCACCTATATTGGTTTAGGCAGTAATTTGGGCGATTCGCGTCAAATTTTGACTGAAGCGGTGCAAAAACTGGCAACTTTGGGGCAAGTGCAGACTTCTAAACTGTATCAAAGCCCACCAATGGGGCCACAAGATCAGCCTAATTATTTGAATGCTGTGGTACGTTTAGATACCGAACTTGAAGCCTTGGCATTGTTAGATGAATTACAGCGTTTTGAACAAGAGTCGGGTCGGGTGCGTTTACGTCATTGGGGTGAGCGTACGCTAGATTTAGACTTGTTGATTTATGCTGATGCCAACATTCAAAATGAACGTCTGACTGTACCGCATGTGGGGGTGTTAGAACGTGATTTTGTCGTCATCCCGTTGTTAGATTTGGATGCTAACTTAAGCGTTAAGGGACAATTATTAAAACACTCGCCATTGCTTGAACATCCGAGCTTAACTGTTGTAGATGCCAGCAATTGGGCAGGGCTATAAAGTTTTAAATTAAGCATGCGTGATGCTTTTTCCATAGAGGAATATTTTCATGATTAGTTTAAGTGACCTAAGAAAATTTAAAGCGGAAGGTCGAAAATTCTCCTGCCTGACTTGCTATGATGCAAGCATGGCGAAAGCAATGGAAATTGCTGAAATTGATACGATTTTAATTGGCGATTCTTTGGGGATGTCCATTCAGGGGCGTGACTCAACCTTGCCTGTCAGCGTGGCGGATATGGCTTATCATACTGCGGCGGTGCGTCGTGGTAATCAACATGCTTTTATTTTGACTGACTTGCCATTTATGAGTTATGCCACCTTAAATGATGCATTGCAAAGCTCGAAAGAGGTGATGCAAGCGGGTGCACAAATGGTCAAAATGGAAGGTGGTGCATGGCTCAGCGAAACCGTTGCAACACTGACCCGTAATGGTATTCCTGTCTGTGTACATTTAGGTTTAACGCCACAATCGGTGCATGTATTTGGCGGTTATAAATTACAGGCACGTACCCGCGAAGCTGCAGATAAACTGATTGCTGACTGTAAAGCTGTGGTAGAAGCAGGCGCGGCGATTCTGTTACTAGAATGTGTGCCAGCACAGCTAGGTCAAGAAATTTCTGCCTTGTTCCCTGAAATTCCAGTGATTGGGATTGGTGCAGGTGCAGACACTGACGGTCAGGTACTAGTGGTGCAAGACATGCTGGGGCTGACTTTTGGTCGTGTCGCAAAATTTGTACGTAACTTTATGAAAGAACAAGCGGGTGAAACTGCCATTTTGGATGCATTTAAAGACTATCATGCTGCAGTTCAAGATGGTTCTTTCCCTGCACGTGAACAAACTTTCCAAGTCGAGTTGTAATATGAAAACTGAAACCACAATTCAAGGCTTAGCGGCTTCATTACAGCCTGCACGCGCTGCGCGTAAAACCATTGGTTTTGTTCCGACTATGGGCAATTTGCACGAAGGGCATTTGACCTTAGTGCGCGAAGCGAAAAAAATATGTGATGTGGTGGTGGTCAGTATTTTTGTCAATCCAATTCAATTTGGCCCTAATGAAGACTTTGACAGTTATCCGCGAACTTTAGACCAAGACAGTCAATTGTTGGCAGAAGTCGGTTGTGACATTATTTTTGCGCCTTCAGTTGAGCAAATGTATGGCAGCAAACCACGTTTGACCAATATTTCAGTGAGCGAGATTACGGCAGACTTATGTGGCTTGCAGCGTCCTGGACACTTTGATGGTGTTGCGGTGGTCGTGACCAAGTTATTCAATATGGTACAGCCAAACTATGCTTTCTTTGGTGAAAAAGACTATCAACAACTGGCAGTCATTCGTCAGTTTGTACGTGACTTGAATATTCCGCTAGAAGTGATTGGTGTGCCAATTGTACGTGCAGCAGATGGTTTGGCACTTAGTTCACGCAATGGGTATTTGAGCGCTGAACAGCGTCAAATTGCACCGACAATCTATCAAAGTTTAAAGGCTGCTGCACAAGCATTACAGCAAGGTGAAACTTTGTCACAAGTGTTAGCGAATATTAAAGCAACATTGACAGCAGCAGGCTTTGTTGTGGACTATGTAGAGGCGCGTACAACAGAATTGCAGAAAATTGAAGCATTTAGTGAAGATCTGGTGTTGTTCGTTGCAGCAAAATTGGGCAATACACGTTTAATTGATAATTTGCAGGTCAAACATTCTGCATAGCTGGCAATAGAAGGGTTGCATGCCATGAAACGTATTTTGATCGTGACAGGTCAATCGGGTTCAGGAAAATCTTCGGCATTACAAGTGTTGGAAGATTTGGGTTATTACTGTATTGATAATTTACCTTTGGCATTGCTCCCCGAAATTGTGGATAAACTGGATCAGGAAAATAACTTGGAGCAGTTGGCATTGGGGGTAGATGTACGCAGCACCCGTGCCGACTTGCAAGAGTTTGATTTGGTATTTGAGCAACTGCAAAAGCATGGTTCAGTCGATATTATTTATCTGACCACGCAAGATCAGGAATTGATTACCCGTTTTAGCGCATCACGCCGTCCGCATCCACTCTCTAGCCGTTTTAAAAGCTTGAATGAATGTATTCAAGAAGAAAAAAACTTGTTGATGCCGATTCAGTTCCGCTCTACGGTGCATATTGATACCACGGACAAAAGCGTGCATGATTTAAAACATGTGTTGTTGTCTAAACTTGGGCAAACCGACAACCTGATTGTGATTTTACAATCCTTTGGCTATAAGCACGGAATTCCCTTAGATGCCGATTATGTGTTTGATGTGCGTCATTTGCCCAATCCCCATTGGGATTTGGAGCTAAGAAAACATTCAGGCTTAGATGCACCTGTGCAGGAATTCTTGCAACAAAGTCCGCAAACCCATGAAATGTTTCAGGACATCCACCAGTTTTTAGAAAAATGGTTGCCAGCCTTTGCCGAAGGGCATCGTCACTACATCACCATTTCAATTGGCTGTACGGGTGGGCAACACCGTTCCGTTTATATCGTAGATAGACTAAAAAAAGCACTTGAGGCAAAATGGTCTATTCAAGTCTTACACCGAGAAATGAAGCACTGGTCATGATTGACACAACTGTTGACGTAATTAATAAACTAGGTTTACATGCACGGGCATCTGGGAAACTGATTGAAGTGACCACCAAATTCCGTTCGTCAATCCAAATTGGTAAAGGCGACAAATTGGTTGATGCCAAAAATATTATGTCCTTGCTCATGTTAGGTGCAGGCAAGGGAACTACTTTACGCTTGGTGATTGATGGTGCAGATGAAGAAAAAGCTTTATCTGATATTCAAGCACTGTTTGCAGCAAAATTTTACGAGGCAGATTAATCGTGGCACGTCGACCGCAACGTTTTACCGAAGATGACTTTGAATCTTTAGAAGGGCGTGCAAGTAAAACCGAACAGAAAAAAGCCGTACAACGTATGGCTGCACTGGGCGAACAATTGGCGCAGTTAAGCGCCAAACAAATTCAGAAACTTCCAGTAGAAGAGCGTTTAATTGATGCTTTACTGGAATTGCAAAGCATTACTTCACATGAAGCACGTCGTCGTCAGTGTCAGCGTATTGGTAAATTGTTGCGTAATGAAGATGAAAGCGTAATTTTGTCTTATTTGACACCGCAACAAGGTGCGAAAAAAACCGCACAGTTACAGCGTTGGGTGGAACGAATTATTAAAGACGGCGACCCTGTGATTAATGATTTTAGTAAAACCTATAAAGCGGCTGAACGTCATACACTGCGTCAGCATGTGTTGCGTATCCACCGTGATATGAAACAGGAAGTGTCTGCGGAAGAACTTGAAGCATCTAAGCTCAAGTTGTTTAACTATGTGCAGCAAGTGGCTTTATTGTCAGAAAGCTAGATTAGCGTACCTTATCTAAGAAGATAGATAGCGTGAGCTGATGATTGCACAAAAAAACGACTCATGACGAGTCGTTTTTATTTGGTCTTAATATAGAGATTTTCAAATTTTAGCCAAACTCACCGACTGAACGCTCTTTGGCCCATTCACGCAGTACAAATTTTTGTAATTTACCTGTCGATGTTTTTGGAATTTCAGTAATCACCACATCCTTTGGTACTTTAAAACGCGCCAAATGTCGACTGCAATAGGCAATAATTTCTTCAGGGCTGACCTGCTTGCCTTCTTTCAGTTCAATAAAGGCACACGGGACTTCCTGCCAACGTGGATCTGGTTTTGCCACCACTGCGGCTGTCAAAACTGCAGGATGTTGATACAGCACCTCCTCCACTTCGAGTGACGAAATATTTTCACCCCCTGAAATAATCACATCTTTAGAACGGTCAGTAATTTTGGCGTAGCCATCGGGTTGGCAGACGGCTAAATCACCTGTATGAAACCAACCGCCTGCAAATGCTTCTGCGGTAGCTTTTGAGTTTTTCAAATAGCCTTTCATCACGATATTGCCACGGAACATAATTTCGCCCATGGTTTTGCCGTCTTTTGGTACAGGTTGCATGGTTTCTGGGTCTAAAACTTTCATGCCATCTTGCAGCGGATAAGGCACGCCTTGACGCGAATGTAATTGTGCTTGTTCTTGAATGGATAGGTCGCTCCAGCCTGCTTGAGAAGCACACAGCGCAGATGGGCCATAGGTTTCAGTTAAGCCATAAACGTGAGTTACGTTAATGCCAATATTGCGCATACCTTCAATAATTGCTGCTGGCGGTGCAGCACCCGCAACCATCACTTCAACACGGTGATCAAACTGGGTCTTTTTCTCCTCAGGGGTGTTGATGAGCATCGACAAGACAATTGGCGCACCGCAGAAATAATCGACTTTGTGCTCTGCAATTAATTTAAAAATCAGTTCAGGGTCGACTTTACGTAAGCAGATATTGGTGCCACCGTTGGCTGCCATCGTCCATGCAAAGCACCAGCCATTACAGTGGAATAGGGGCAGTGTCCATAGGTAGGTTGCACGTGGGGTCATCCCGCAGGCAATAATATTACTGGCTGCATTAATGTAGGCACCGCGATGATGATAGACCACGCCTTTCGGGTTGCCTGTCGTGCCAGACGTATAGTTCAGGCTAATTGCATCCCATTCATCTTGTGGCAAATGCCATTCAAAATTTGGGTCACCTGCAGCCAGCCAAGTTTCGTATTCAATCTGTCCGATGCTAAGGGCATTGGCAGCATGCTCATATTCTGCATCGTTGACATCAATCACGTAAATTTCATGATTGACCATCGCTAAGGCTTCTTGTGCCAAAGCCGCAAATTCAGGGTCAACCAAAAGCACTTTGGATTCTGCATGATCGAGCATAAACGCCAGTGTTTTGGCATCTAAACGAGTGTTTAGTGTGTTCAGCACTGCACCCGCCATTGGCACAGCAAAGTGTGCTTCTAGCATGGCAGGAACATTCGGAAGCAGCACCGAAACAGTGTCATTTTTGCTGATGCCTAAATTTTGAAGTTGATGTGCAAATTGGCAGCAGCGCAAATAAGTTTCGCGCCAGGTAATTTGACGTGAACCGTGAATAATCGCGTTTTGGTGCGGGTAAATATAAGCTGCCCGTTCTAAGTAACGTAACGGGGACAAGGCGACAAAGTTCGCAGGGGTACGCGGTAATTCATCGTATGCGCTGACCATTGTTATTCTCCATAATATGTGTCGTTATTTTATCCAACTTAAAAAGATAGGGATTTTATGACAGCTTTGCAGTTATGCTTTAGTCGAAAATCTGTTGTTTTTGTTTTGAATCGCTTGTAAGTACATTTAAAAAATAGTTTAAGTAAAATTTAGCAGCTATTTTTTATTCAATAAAAATAGTAGCTTATTGGAAAATATTAACTTATTCTGTCATTTGGCTTTTATAGAGTGATGGGCTGAGACCTGTCCAACGCTTAAATGCACGTCGAAATTCGCGTAATTCACTAAAGCCAAGTTGTTGGCTAATTTCAGTCATGCTCAAAGGCTGTTGTAGCAGTTGTTTGGCTTTATTTTCCAAAACGTGTTGGCGCAGGTTTTGGAAGTTGCAGTCTTCGGCAAGTAATTGTCTGCGTAAATGTCTTTCGCTCATTTGAAAATGTTGTGTCGCTTGGTGCATATCAAAGTGCTGAGGTAAATGCTGTTCGATTAGATAACTCAACACGTGTGCATATTGCTGTTGATTAATCGCCTGCATATCCTGATACGCTTGTTGGCAGACACGCAGGGCGGTGCTGTAATTGGCGGCACTAGAGGTTTTAATTTGGCGTCCTAAAATCTCTGGTCGGAACACCAAAGCATTCATGTATGATGAAAAGTGCAGAGGACATTGATAATGCACCTGATAAGCCTCTAAATAGTCGGGTTGGGCAAAACTAAAATGCACTTCGACCAAATCTTGATGATTGCCAAGCATGACGTCTAAGCAGCTAACAATACTGGAGAGGACTTCATCGAAAAAAAAGCGCAGTAAGTTCCCCGTGGGATAACGCTCTTTCATCACCAGTGTAGGAGAGGTCGAGGAAAAATCGTACTCCAAATCCATCACACTGCCTGAAATGGGATGGTACTGCAGTCCTGTCTGTAAGGCTTCTACAACATTTTGACTGGACACCATGGCAAAACCGAGCATGCCCATGGAAATCAGCCCCTTGTCACGTCCAATTTCTAAGCCTAAATGTGCACATTGAGTGTCTTGCAGGGCGCTTGTCACCACTTTGCAAATATCTTGAAATGAAACAAAACCATTGCCTTGGACGATTTGATCAAGATCTTGAGAAATTCCCTGAAACCATGGTTGATAGGGGATCTGTTGTTCTTTGGCGTAATGAATCAGACCTGACAATAAGGCAGGCGGCACGTGCTGCAGCAAGTAGTTTGAAGTTGCTGACATAAGTCCGATTATCCCCCCATGCCATTGTCGCTTTGACCCTTATTTGCCGTGATGCAATTTTGTTTAATGGCATTGATCAGCGTCATGACTGATTGTATAGATGAAAAGGAATACGATTGCAATGTATTTGGTGGGTTGGAATAAACAGGAAATTCATATTCAGCCAAAAGGGCTTGCCATGTTTGGTTATGGCAACTGGAAACATCGTGCCTATGAACAACGAACAGCTTTATTTGCCTGCAGTATTTGTATTCAAACCTTAGACAATGACTTATTAATTTTTTGCTGTCTGGATATGGGGTGTGTGACCTATGCCATGCGTCATTTAGCGATACAGCGTTTACAGCGTAAACTGGGGGAGCGTTTTCAGCCGCAGCGTTTGGTATTGATGGCAACACATACTCATTCTGCACCTGGCGGTTGTGCACATGAAGCGTTGTACAATATGCCCACACCTGGTTTTGTGCCTGAACATTTAAATGCAGTGGTCGATGCGATTGTGGGCGGTGTGCTCAAAGCTTTGGCGACCCAGAAAAAACCGATATTTATATGAGCAATGGTCGTTTTGCAGAAGAAACGCCAGTGGCATGGAATCGCTCTTTAACAGCGTATAACCGTAATCCTGATGTATCTCGTAGAACGCTGGAACAGGCACATTTGGCCTTAGATCGTGATATGCAATTGCTTGGTTTTTATCGCGAAGGTAATTTACAGGCAGTTTTTTCTTTATTTGGGGTGCATGCTACCTGTTTAAGCAGTCGTTTAAGCGCTCATGATGGTGATAACAAAGGTTATGCCGCACTTTGTACCGAGCGTGCACTGCAACAACGTGGGGTCAAAAATCCTGTGGTAATTTTTGCCCAAGCCGCAGCGGGTGATGTTTCTCCACATTATCATGGCCCTGAGCAGTCACAGGTACGTGCTGCAATGCGCGATGAAAAAAGAATACGAATATACACAGCAAAATGGTCGCTATCAAAGTGAATTGGCACTGAAAGCTTTGGCACATAGAGGTACGCCGTTAATGGGAGCTTTAGATGCTGTGTGCCATTATGTCGATTTAAGCAATATTGAAATTCCAGTTGAATTTGCGATGGGGCAAACAGATGCAAAAACCAGTGCAGCCTGTCATGGTGCAGCATTTTTTGCAGGAACACCTGTAGATGGTGCAGGTGTGGCACAACCGATTTTTAAAGGTATGCAATGGTTAGCGTAGCGAGTGAAAAAGAAAAAGTTGAGTAATCCTCAAGCTGCAGATTATACCTATTATCAACAGCTATATGCCTCACAAGGCCCCAAAGATATTGTGCTGGAATGTGGTTCTAAAACCATTTTTGGCAAGCCACTGAATCATTATCCTAAATTTTTAGACAAACTGATTGCAGAAATGAACAAGCAGGCCAGTGTAGGCGCAATTGATCATAGCTTGTTGGTACCGAATGTAGTGCCATTACAATTAATTAAAATTGGCGACTTAACCTTGCTGTGCTGTCCTGGGGAAATTACTACTGTTGCAGCTAAGCGGCTCAAAGTAACCGTACAACAAGAATTGGAATCGACTCAAAAAGTATGGTTGGCTTCATATTGCAATGATTATATGGGCTATGTGACCACCTTCGAGGAATATTAACAACAAGCCTATGAAGGTGGTCACACTTTATATGGACAGTGGACTTTGGCAGCGTTGCAAACTAAATTTCAATATTTCGCAGAGCAATTGAATTTGCCTATTCCACAACGCGATACAGCATCGTTATTACCGCCCGCTGTACCTTTGGATGAATTAGAAAAAAGAACATATCGTGACAGTTTGAAAGCTAATGCGCTAAATGAATTGTGGTTTTTTTATACATTGTTCCATGTGAAACATATTCTAAATCATGTACTAGTCAGGAGGTTAATCTAAATCAATATGGATAGAGAGGTCATTCATCTCATCCATGTGTCTCTATTTTTTTAATGCGGTACTTTAAAAAGTAACGCAAAACAAACTGCAATAAAAATAAATGCCACGCAGAAAAAGGAAGGATTATGAAACAGCGTTGGAGTAACTGGTCTGGAAAGCAAACAGCCTATCCAGACTTTTTACAGCCGAAAAATGTAGATGAACTGAAAAAAATTGTGCGAAAGCACGACAAAATTAGAATGGTCGGAGCAGGGCATTCCTTTAGCCCCTTAGCCACAACCGATGATGTGATGGTGAATTTAGATCATATTCAGGGGGTTAATAACTGCTAGTTGAAATCTACCTATTTCTATATTATTATATACAAATGAGTAGATATGTTAGTATTGGCGTTGCAGCTAAAACACTGGGTGTTTCCATCCAAACCCTAAGAAGATGGGATGAGGAAGGCACTTTAGTCGCAGATAGAACCCCAAAAAATCACAGACGTTACGATCTAAGCAAGATCACACCTGAACTTATCCATGATCTATCAATTCAGAACAGCCGAAAAACTATTGCTTATGCAAGAGTATCTAGTCACGATCAAAAGGCTGATCTTGAGCGACAAAAACAAGTTTTGGAAATGTACTGTGCCAAGCAGGGATGGACATTTGAGATTATTAGTGATTTAGGCTCAGGGATGAATTATCACAAAAAAGGGCTTAAGGCTCTTTTGGATGGAATTATTAATAATGAAATTGGTCGATTGGTTTTAACCCACAAAGATCGATTATTACGTTTTGGTGCTGAATTGGTTTTTGCTTTATGTGAAGCTCGGAATGTTGAAATTGTAATTATTAATCAGGGTGAAAATTTGAGTTTTGAGGAGGAACTGGCTCAAGATGTCCTGGAAATTATCACTGTATTTTCAGCACGATTATATGGAAGCCGAAGTAAAAAGAACCAAAAGCTAATACAGGCGGTCAAAGAAGCACTATGAGTCGATTTATACGAGGGCATATCATTGAATTGATGCCCAATAATAAACAAGCAAGCCATTTTGCTCAGGCAAGTGGTGTTGCTCGTTTGTCGTATAATTGGGCTTTAAGAGAGTGGCAGCGACAATACAAGGCTGATAAGGAATATCGAGATCAGTGTGAGTATTATGATGTTGCGGTGAATGAAATGCTTCTTAATAGACCTAAAGAGAGTAAATTAAGAAAGCACCTAAACACTTTTAAATTTGAAAAATATCCTTTCATGAAGAAAGTGACTAAGTGCGCACCACAGTTGGCGATTAAGCAGTTGGGTAGTGCTTTTGATAGATTTTTTAACGGCAAATCAGGATACCCCAAGCCAAGAAAAAAAGGCAAGGATGACCGTTTTTCATTATCAAATGATCAATTTAGCGTAAAGGGTCGGTCTATTAAAATCCCTAATTTGGGTTGGGTGAAAATGACTGAGAATCTGCGCTATAAGGGTAAAATTCTCTCGGCCAAAATATTTAAACAAGGTGGTAAGTGGTTTGTATCAATCGCTGTCGAACTCACCCAGATCGAAAAGCTTAAACCGAAAACAGGTTTAAGTATCGGTGTTGATTTGGGTGTCTCTAATCTTGC